>CALFCX010000020.1 GCA_937950635.1 uncultured bacterium | reverse complement strand
ACGAGATGTAGCCGTGACTGGAGTTCAGACGTGTGCTCTTCCGATCTAAGGTCTTTGAAACTATCGCGAACATTGTCTCCTCAGGATCAAGCCCCTGGGTCTTTCTGGCGAAATCGGTGCCATCCACATTTGCCACGAACAAAAGCTTCATTCCGGGTTGTGCATAAGGCGCGCAGGCCTCGCTCAGATACTCCGGCCCAAGATATGAGCCGCCTATCCCTATTGCAACTATATTCCTTATCGGCTTGCCTGTTATCCCTCTGCGCTGGCCCGAGATCACCTCTCGGGAAAACCCTTCTATTTTTGACAGAACCGCCTTTATTTCCGGCTTATAATCGACTCCGTCAACCACTATAGGATTATCCGACGGGTCCCTCAAAGCAGTATGAAGCACTGCCCGACCTTCGGTCGCATTGATCTTTTGTCCGGAAAACATAGCCCCTATCTTATCTTTCAGGCCTGTCTCATCGGCAAGGGCGACAAGTCCTGTGATCACATCCGGAGTTACGAGCTGACGCGAATAGTCCATAATGATCCTCGGATCGTTTATCCTAAAACGCACCCCTCTTTCGGGAAATCTCTGGAACTGATGCCCCAGAGAAACAAAATCCTTGCTCATACAGGACCTCATTGTCGCGAGCGTTCTCCATGCGTTGGTTTGCGTGACCATTGTATTTGATGCCGTCATTTCACACCCTCCTTATAAACGCGTCAAATCTGTATCGATTGATATTGCAAACAATTTCACTCGAATTTTCAGCGGGGCTCTCAGCTATTGTCTCGCCCGGAGATCTCTTCCATTACCCTCTCAAGGTCTTCCTGCGAGTAGTAATGTATAACGATCTTGCCTTTTTGGGGAGAGCCGTGTATCTCCACTTTTGTGCCGAGGGCCGAGATCATTTTTTCTTCAAGGTCCTTAAGCACCGGATTGGTCTCTCTGGTCCTGTGCTTCTTGGCTTTCGGCTTCTTTGTTTCGGTAGAAATTATCGAAAGGAGCGCCTCGACATCTCTGACGGAAAGATCGTTCTTTACGATCTCATGCCAAACCTCGATCTGCCTGTCTTGGTTATCCAAGGTCAGTAAAGGCCTTGCGTGGCCGGAGGATATTTTCCCGGATGAAATGCTGTCCACTATTTTTTGCGGCAGTTCGAGTATCCTCAGTGAGTTTGTTACGGTAGCACGGCTTTTGCCGACCTTTTTGGCTATCTGTTCATGGGTCATTTTAAATTCGTCGGCAAGCGCTTTATAAGCAAGGGCTTCTTCAACGGCATCAAGGTCTTCCCTCTGAAGGTTCTCTACTATGGCTATTTCCAGAGATTGTTCGTCGCTGTAGTCCTTGATAATGACAGGGATCGTGGCAAGCCCTGCTTTTTTGGCGGCGCGCAGCCTTCTTTCTCCGGCTATAAGTTCAAAAGAATTGCCTTTTTTTCTGACCAGAAGAGGAGAATTGACCCCCTGCTCTTTTATGGAAGCGCACAGGTCCTCGAGCTTTTCGTTGTCAAAATGTTTTCTGGGCTGTCTCGGATTGGGAACGATCTTATTTATGTCCAGTTGAACGACCGACCGGCCTGTCATAAAAGGCATGGGGGTCTGAGGCACCGGAGTATTCTGCGGGATTAAAGCTCCAAGGCCCCGGCCAAGTCCGCGTTTTGCACTTGCTGACATTGCGCTTCCTCCTTAAATTCTCTGTTCTGTTCCGGATATTCTGCTCTATCGTCGTTAACGGAGCCTTGTTCAAATGCTTCTTCGTTTTTATGTCTGCTGACCAGTTCGGCGGTGAGTTTTTCGTACGCCAACGAACCGGTGGAAGTAGGGTCATAAAAAAGTATGGGCATGCCGTGCGAAGGCGCTTCGCTTAAACGGACATTCCTGGGGATCGTATTCTCAAAAACAAGGTTCGGGAAATGCTCTTTAACCTCTTCAAGGACTTCATTGTTTAGTATGAGCCTTGAGTCGTACATCGTGAAGATTATGCCGCCTATTTTCAGCTCCGGATGAAGATTGATCCTGACCAGATCTATGGTCTTAAGGAGCTGCGACAAACCTTCCAGCGCGAAATATTCGCATTGTATCGGGATAAGAACTTCATCAGTGGCCGCAAGAGCGTTGATCGTAAGAAGCGACAGAGAAGGCGGAGTATCTATGATTATATAATCGTAAAGCTCGCGTACTTCCCGGAGCGCTTCTCTCAGTTTGAACTCCCTGGCGATCTCGCTTACCAGCTCCACTTCTGCGCCGGCAAGAGAAGTGTTCGAAGGAAGAACAGAAAGCCCGGGGATCCTTGTTTCTTTCACTATGGAAGCAGCCGGGACATTGTCCGCAAGCACCTCATAAATAGACACATCCACCTGATCTTTGGGTATGCCTGCCGCGCTGGTCGCGTTGCCCTGAGGATCCAGGTCTATCAGCAGGGTGCGGCCCGCATTAGCCGCAAGAAAAGCCGCTATATTCACGGCTGTCGTAGTCTTGCCCACCCCGCCTTTTTGGTTACAAACGGAATAAATCCTCGCCATTTTCTAGGGTAAGTATAACATAATTTAAGAGGGGCTTACAGCGGCCTTTTTTTAGGAATTCCGGCTTTTCTGGGATATCCCGAAGGAGTCTCTTTTGTTTTTTTGATAACGACTATTGTTCTGTCCATGGACCCGTTTTTCCCGTCCGGTACCGAAGCCGTTATCACCTTTTCTATTCCTCCGCCCAGTATCTCCAAAGCATTCCTGCTTTTCTCAAGTTCGTCCTCTATTTTATTGCTTTTCATCGCAAGCATCTTGCCTCCCTCCTTAAGAAAAGGAAGGCAAAGTTCGGCCGCAACATTCAAAGGAGCCAATGCACGGCATAATGCAACATCAAATTCCTGTTTTTTTTCTTTTGAATAATCTTCAGCACGGGACCACACGGCTTTAGCGTCTTTCAGATCCAGTTTGGAGATAATGTGCTCCATGAACTTCACTTTTTTTTCCGTCGAATCCAGCAATACAAGGCTTATGTCCGGAAATTTGATCTTGACGGGAAGCCCCGGGAATCCGGCTCCTGATCCAACATCTATGACAGAAACAAGGCGCAAGGAAAAATCAAATGCGTCCTGAAGCGTGAGAGAATCATAAAAATGTTTATATTTGGCTTCTTCTCTGTCGGTTATGGCGGTCAGATTGTGCTTTTTATTCCACTCAAGAAGC
>CALFCX010000019.1 GCA_937950635.1 uncultured bacterium | reverse complement strand
GCCTCTTTCTTTTGCCACTCTCTTGAATATCGGATGCACTTCGACAAGCTCGGTGTTGTCCATCACGCGCCTGATATAAGAGATGGCAAAAAGCGGCTCTATGCCGGACGAGCAGCTCGCTATTATGCTTATAGTCCCGGTCGGTGCCAGCGTGGTCGTGGTAGCGTTCCTGTACCTTGGGCCGCTCGGGATATCATAAATGCTGCCCTTGAAGTTCGGGAACTCGCCGCGCTCGATCGCCAGCTTTTCCGAGGCTTTTTTGCTCTCGTCCTGTATGAACTTCATTACTTTTTCGGCTATCGCGATGGCCTTCTTTGTGTTATATGGGACGTTCAGCCTGATTAACATGTCCGCAAAGCCCATCACGCCAAGGCCTATTTTTCGATTAGATTTTGTTGTTTCTTCTATTTTTTTCAGCGGGTATTTGTTCATCTCGATGACATCGTCCAAAAACCTGACCGAAAGATGCACAGTCCTGCGCAGTTTTTCCCAGTTCATCTCGAACTGTCCGTTGGTGGTCAGCTTTACCATCTTCGCGAGGTTGATGGACCCCAGGTTGCACGATTCGTACGGCAGGAGGGGCTGTTCTCCGCACGGGTTCGTGGCCTCGATATCGCCGACAAGAGGGGTCGGATTGAAAGCGTTTATCCTGTCGATGAACACAATGCCGGGATCGCCGTTCTTCCAGGCCATATCGCACATAAGATCGAAGATCTCTTTGGCGTTGTACTGACGGACCTTTTCTTTGGTCCTGGGGTTGACCAGGTCGTACATCCTGCCTTCGTCCACGGCTTCCATGAACTCGTCGGTCACGGCAACGGATATATTGAAGTTGTTGATCTTGTTGTTGTCCCTTTTGCAGGTGATAAAGTCCAGGATGTCCGGATGGTCCACTCTTAAGATTCCCATATTTGCCCCGCGCCTGGTCCCGCCCTGTTTTACCGCTTCGGTCGCGGCATCAAATACCGTCATGAATGAAACAGGGCCCGAAGAAACGCCTTTTGTAGTAAGAACTATGTCGTCTTTGGGTCTCAGATGCGAAAAAGAAAAGCCCGTTCCGCCGCCGCTCTTGTGGATCAGCGCGGTCTCTTTTACGGTCTCAAAAATGCTTTCGAGAGAATCGTCCACCGGCAGAACGAAGCAGGCCGACAGCTGCTGAAGGTCGCGTCCCGCGTTCATAAGGGTGGGGGAGTTCGGCAAAAAGTCCAGGGAGGAGATCATTTTGAAGAATTCCTCCTCGCACTGTTTTGCTTCTATGGTGGAAGTGTATTTCACCTCCGCGGAAGCGATGTTCTGCGCGACCCTTCTGAAAAGGTCCAGCGGTTTTTCTATCACGCCGCCTTTTTCATCTCTTTTTAAATACCTTTTTTCGAGCACTTTCAGAGCGTTCTCGGTCAGAAGCAGTTCGTCTTTCTGCATAGCAGTCCCCTTTCAAAGTTTTTTGGAGTAGCCGGGAAAAACATGTTTTTCGAAAAGCTTGACTGTAGAAGTTAGAGACTGGCGTTATAGGATCACGCCATTATCAAACCCCTAAGAACAGGCCCCGACAAAACATAATTTTACCACTTTTGACCCCATTTTTAAGACAAGCCCCTGATCTCTTTTACAAAATCGGAGACGTTCTCAAACTGTCTGTAAACGGACGCGAACCGCACGTAAGCCACCTGGTCCAGCTCATGGAGCTTTTCCATTATTATTTCGCCGATGGTCACGGTAGGCACCTCGCGGCCGTACTCCGCGTAAAGATACTTCTCTACCTCATCGGCGATTTGTTCAATGGATTCCACGCTGACGGGCCTTTTTTCACAGGCTTTTCTTATGCCTGTCAGGAGTTTTTTTCTGTCGTAATTCTGTCTGGTATTGTCCTTTTTTATGACCATGAGAGGTTTTTCTTCGACTCTTTCATACGAGGTGAACCTTGATCTGCATCGGATGCACTCTCTTCTTCTTCTGACGGCGGACCCCTCGTCTATCGAGCGGGATTCTATTACTCTGTCGTCGTCAACTCCGCAGCCTGGACACTTCATAGCATAAAATTCCTTAACTAAACTGGTCTTGGGAAATCCCCTTTATGTAGCGGGGAATTGAAGTATATCACACCATATGTGTGGGCTGTCAAGGGGGTTTTAATATGTTGTGTACGCTCAGTCCACGCAGTAGCCTACCGGACACCCTCCTGCGAATTCTTCCTCAACGGCTATACGCCCCGTATCTTCCGGCTTAACAGAAAGCGCGGCCTCTTTTTTGCAGCCGCTCCTGAATACGGTTATGCCTTTGCATTTAAGTTTGTGCGCCAGAAGAAAAACGTTCCTTACATCTTCTTTTGTCGCGTGCTGCGGGAGGTTCACCGTCTTTGAAACGCCGGCATCGGTGTGTTTTTGGAAGGCAGCGGCTATTTGCACGTGCCATTCGTAGGATATTTCTCCTGCGGTGACGAGCAGTTTCTTTAATTCTTCGGGGATCTTTTGTATTGTGGCGATCCCGCCTTCGTTCAGAACTTCCTTACAAAGCTCCGTGCTCCATATCTTCGCTTTTTTCGCCGCATCTTCGAAAGCAGAGCTGCATTCGACGAATGACTCCCCGTCGGAACACTTTCTTACGTAAGCCACCGCGAAAAGCGGCTCTATTCCGGAGGAACAGCCGGCTATTATGCTGAGCGTTCCCGTCGGAGCTATGGTCGTGACCGATGCGTTCCTCATGTGTTTTACTTTGGTCTTGTATATGCTGCTCTTGAAATTCGGGAATGACCCGCGGAGCTTTCCGAGCTCCTGGGAAGTCTTATGCGCTTCGTCCTGTACGAATTTCATCAGTTTTTCCGCCGTCTGAACTGCTTTTGTGCTGTTGTACTGTATGCCGAGCTTTATCAGCATATCGGCAAAGCCCATCACTCCGAGGCCTATCTTCCGGTTTGCAACGGTTATGGCCTCTATTTCCGGAAGAGGATACCTGTTAATGTCTATCATATTGTCCAAAAAATGCACTGCCGTGCGGACGACCTCCTTGAGCCGCGGGAGATCTATTGCGCCGTTCCTGACGAAATTGGCAAGATTTATCGAACCGAGGTTGCAGGATTCGTACGGCAGGAGAGGCTGTTCCCCGCAGGGATTGGTGGCTTCTATCGCGCCTATTTTCGGCGTAGGGTTCATTTTGTTTATCCTGTCTATGAACAATATGCCGGGATCCCCGGTATCGCACGCGCATTCGCAGATCCTGGAGAATACTTCGGCGGCGCTGATCTTTCCGGAAACTTTTCCGGTATAAGGATCTTTTATGTTATATTTCAGACCTTTTTTTGCGGCTTCCATGAACTGGTCTGTAACGGCGGCCGACAGATTGAAATTGTCGAGCTCGTTGGAGGCGGTTTTCGCTTCTATGAACTCCATTATGTCCGGATGGTCTGCGGGGAGGATCCCCATATTTGCGCCGCGCCTACGTCCGCCCTGTCTTACGACCTGTGTCGCCTTGTCGAATATCTTCATGAAAGAAACCGGGCCGGAAGACACTCCGTGAGTAGTTTTCACGGTAGATGCTTTCGGCCGCAGACTTCCGAAATTGAACCCGGTGCCTCCGCCGCTCTGGTGTATCAGCGCCATGTTCTTGAGCGTTTCGAATATGTCTTTCAAAGAATCGTTCACCGGAAGGACAAAACACGCGGACAATTGGCCGAGGTCTGTCCCCGCATTCATTAAAGCCGGGGAATTGGGAAGGAAATCCAGGTCGGACAGCAGTTTAAGGAATTTTTCTTCGGTAGCGGCGACCTTTGCGTTAGGATCGTACTTTTTGTCGGCCAGCGCGACAGCGTGGGCGGCTCGGCGGAACATCTTTTGGGGGGTCTCTGTCGGTTTTCCCGCTTTGTCCTTGAGCAGATACCTTTTTTTCAGTATGTGCTCGGCGTTCTTGGTGAGATCCATTCTTAACACCCACCTTTTCCGGCGTTTATTTGATACCCAAAGCCGCCTTTATTTTTTCCTGGTCAAAGCCCAGGATCAGAGCATCCCCGATCTCAAGGACAGGGACACCTGTCTGCCCGGTCTTTGCTATAAAATCCCTGATGGCCGCCTCGTCCCTGGACACATCTATGTCCTCAAATGAAACACCGTGCTCGGAAAGAAAGCCCTTTGCCTTTTGGCAGAAAGGGCAAGTAGGTGTCGAATAAATCTTTACCGCCAAAGGGTCCCTACACTTTTTCGATGGCATTTACCGGGCAAGCCTGAACGCAATTCCCGCAGTCAGTGCATTTTCCCGGATCTATTGTGTATATAGGGTCTCCGGAGCTTATCGCGCTTACGGGGCATTCGCCTTCGCAAGTGCCGCATGCTATACATGTATCATTGATCTTGTGCGTCATTTTGTATCTCCTCCCAAAACATATTTTACGCCTAACTATACTTTTTTCAAGCCCTTAACACTGTTTTTGCCTGATTTAAACTATTTTTTATTCGCGAAAGCCGACAGTCCTTTAAAGGCTGCCTCGCTGCCGAGCGCTTCCTCGATCCTGAGCAGCTGATTGTATTTGCAGACCCTGTCCGTGCGGGCCGGAGCTCCTGTTTTGATCATTCCTGAGTTCGTGGCGACCACTAGGTCCGCTATAGTGGTATCTTCGGATTCTCCGCTCCTATGGGATGTGATAGCCGTGTATCTTGCTTTTTTAGCCATTTCTATTGCAAGGAGCGTTTCGCTCAGCGAGCCGATCTGGTTTAGCTTTATAAGGATGGAATTGGCCACCCCTTCCTCGATGCCTTTTGAAAGGAGCTTTATGTTGGTCACAAAAAGATCGTCGCCTACCAGCTGGACTTTTTTGCCGATCTTTTGGGTCAAAAGCTTCCAGCCTTCCCAGTCGTTCTCGGCCACGCCGTCCTCGATGGATATTATCGGATAAGAAGATGCCAGTTTTTCCAGAAGCTCCACCATTTCTGCGGGGGAAAGGCTCTTTCCTTCGCTTTTTAATTCATATTTGCCGTTCTTAAAGAATTCCGTAGAGGCCACGTCGAGGCAGATATTTATCTGTTCTCCGGCTTTATAACCTGCTTTTTCTATGGCTTCGATTATGAGCTTTAAGGCCCCTTCGTTTGTGCCGAGGGCAGGGGCGAAGCCGCCTTCATCTCCTACCGTGGTAGGCTGACTTTTTTCCTTTACTACACTTTTAAGGGTCTGGTATACTTCCGCGCACATTCTCAAAGCTTCTTTGAAGCTGGATGCGCCGGTCGGGGCTATCATGTATTCCTGGAATTCGGTGTTCCATCCCGCATGAGCACCGCCGTTGAGCACGTTCATCATGGGGACAGGGAGTGTTATTCCCTTTTTCCCGCCTATATACTTGAACAGAGGGAGTCCGAGCCCGTTCGCGGCAGCATGTGCAACAGCTAATGAGACGCCGAGTATCGCGTTGGCGCCGAGCTTGCTTTTATTGTCCGTTCCGTCGAGCTTTATCATCAGTTCGTCTATCTCGAACTGGCTTGTTACCGGTTTGCCTTTGAGCGCCGGGGCTATTACATCATTAACATTGGCGACGGCTTTGAGCACGCCCTTGCCTAAGTAACGGGATTTATCCCCGTCGCGAAGCTCCAGAGCTTCGTTGGACCCCGTTGAAGCTCCCGAAGGGACTATGGCTCTTCCCAATGTGCCGTTCTTTGTTATGACATCCACCTCTACGGTAGGATTGCCGCGGGAATCCATAACTTCCCTGCCGACCATTTTTTCAATGACCATTCCGGAAGCTTTTGAGGCCTTTTTACAGTATTTTTTCGCTATTTCTTCGAACATGCCGAATCTCCTTTCAGTTCCTTTTTATATTGCACACGACTTAATTTTAGCAGAAATCCGGGGTTCATGCGTGCAGGGAATGAGGTTCAAGCCAGGACATCCCTTTTTTTGAGCCGCAGTTCACCGAGGAAGCAGGAGCTGTTCAGCAGGGTGACCTTATGCCCCTTTGAACCCGGCTCGATGATATTTATACAGCAATTGTCCTGCTTGATCTTCCAGAAACTGTTCAGCGGCATCCCGAGAAAATGGAATAATATGGTCCTGTTTATCCCGCCGTGCCCGACTACCAAAATAGTTTGTCCGCGGTGTTTTTTCATCAGCTCTTTTACCGTGCCGATCGCTCTTTTTTGCAGTTCTTTTAACGTTTCTGCGCCGGGAATAGCTGCTTTATTTGGCGCTTTGTGCCATTTTTTGTAGAGTTTGCCGTGTTTTTTTTCTATTTCGTCGAACCGCAGGCCTTCCCAGCATCCGTAATACCTTTCTCTCAGCCCCTTCAATGGCTTTGGCGTTAATTTTTTGTGATGCTTAGCGACGGCTTTGGCCGTATCGAACGAACGGGTAAGATCGGAACAGTAGATGGCGTCTATTTTCATGTTCTTCAGGAAAGCAGCTGCCGCCGCGGCCTGCTTTTTGCCGTTCTTTGAAAGAACGCTGTTCCCCTGGCCCTGATATATCTGAGCTATATTGGCCTCTGTTTCGCCGTGCCGCATTAAGATCAAGGTCGCCATAACTAAAGTATATCAAGACCGCGCAGCCCTGTGGTATAATCTTTGACAACTTATGGTCGGAAGGAGAAATTCGATGAAAAAAAACAAAAAGACCCAAAAAAGCGCAAAATCCGGGAAGTCCGCTAAAAAAACAAAAAAAACCGTTAAAAAATCCGCGAAAGAAAAGCTGATCGGGAAAATAGACCACATATTCGAAAAGATACAGGTGGTCACAACTACACTAAAAGCCCCCCTGAAAGTCGGGGATATCATACACATAAAAGGGCACACAACCGATTTTATACAGGCCGTGGTATCCATGCAAATAGAACATGAGAGCGTGCAAAAGGCGAAAAAGGGGGACGGGGTAGGCATAAAAATAAAGGATTACGCGCGCGATAACGACATCATATATATGGCGGACAAAAAAACAGCAGCAGCTTTCCGGCAGAATATTTCTCCTGCTGCGGCCCAGGTCCGTCAGCCGGTAGCCGTCCCTAAGGATATCACTATGCAGACCGCAAGAAACTTTGCTGCTCCAGCGCAAAAACCGATATTGCCGATGGTCCCGCCGGCGAATTCCCCGACATTAAGACCCGGCAGGTCTGCAGAGAATATAAGACAAAATCCGCCCAAATTTTTAAACTTCTGAATTGAACAAGTCCTCAATAGTATAGTAGTATTGGATTATGACCTCCGACAATACGACGTTTTGGCACAGACTTCCGAAAGCCTTTGAATCCCTGAAATATCCGAACTACAGGAACTTTTGGTTCAACGAAGGAGTTTCGCTCGTAGGGTTGTGGATGCAGATGATAGCCCAGGGCTGGCTGGTATATAACATGACGGGATCGAAATTCCTGCTCGGCTTCATAAATACCATTGCGGGGCTGCCGGTCATATTTTTTACGCCCATAGGGGGTATAATAGCCGACCATTGTAATAAAAAAAAGCTGTTGATAGCCACCCAGATAACGTTCGCATCGCTTTCTTTTCTGATAGGAGCGCTGATATTCACGGGCGGTATAAATTTCATGAATCTGGCCGCCATAGTTTTTTTGATCGGCATAGCCAATGCCATTGATTCTCCGACCAGGCAGTCATTTGTTGCCGAGCTGGTAGGGCCCGCTTCGCTGGGGAACGCTATAGCTCTTAACTCACTGGCTTTTAATACCGCAAGAATGCTGGGGCCCGCCGTGGCGGGATACATAATAGGCTTTGCTGGGGTAGAGTCATGTTATTTTATAAACGCCGCTACTTTTCTCGGCGTTATCATCGCTCTGTTCATGCTTAAAGGGGACTTCAGCCCTAAGACGAGAATAATCACATCTGCCAGAGCGGCCTTCACCGAGGGGCTTGTTTACATATTGGAGAACAAAAAGGTGCTGTTCTCTCTTCTTTTGGTAGCGTTCACGTCGGTGTTCGTAATGCCATACGCGATATTAATGCCCGTATTTGCCAGGGATATTTTTCATGCCGGAGCGCAGGGGCTCGGAACTCTTATGGCCTCTTCCGGATTCGGGGCCCTTGCAGGAGCTTTCATGCTCGCTCATTTCAGCGGGCGAATAGACCTCAGAAAGCTGATATTTATCAGCACGTTCCTGATAGCAGGCGCTCTTTTTGTTTTCGCGTCATCCAAGATATTCTTTCTGTCCTTAATTTCGTTGGCGGTATTGGGATGGAGCATCGTTTCTCAGGCCGCTTCCGTGAATACCTATATACAGAACGAAGTCCCGAACAGCCTCAGAGGCAGGATAATGAGCTTTTATGTTATTTCTTTCATGGGGCTTATGCCGATAGGGTCTTTCCAGGCAGGTCTTTTGGCCCATTATTTCGGGGCTCCGGCCGCCCTTATGGCTGGTTCCGCAATAAGCCTCCTGCCCATATCCGCATTTGCGGTCCTCGGATCTTTAAGGTTTGCCAGGGACTAGTTCTTGTTCTTCTGGAATAGGGCTATGTAAGCTATCTCGAGTATCCCCAGAGTGTTTATTAGAAGCAATGCTATGAACCACGCCGGTTGATCGTTCCTTGCCGACTTCCAGAGAGCAGCGCCTTTCCACGGGATCGTCCACAATAATGCCAGAACTATCCATATGTTATTGGGTATGCTTAAGATCATGGCAGCTACCTTTCAGGGAACATTATCCCGACCCCGATGAGTATGAGGATCACCGCCCACATATATCTCCAGATGTTGCCGGTCACGATCCCCGCCGCTTCAAGGAATAATAGAGCTCCTATAAGGACCACGAACCCTCCCCAAAAATATCTTCTGTTCATTCTTTGATCCTCCTTCCCGAGATTTCTTAAGATTATATAACAGCACAAAAGCGGTGTAAACGCCGATCATTTTTTAAGCTCCAGGATCTTTTCTCTGATCAGTTCTGCTGCGTCTTTATAAACGTCATAGGCCGGACGCGATCTCTTGCTTTCAAAGAATGCCCGAGTGTCTATGCTTTTGCCGAACAGCACCTTTATGCGGTTCTTCTTTGGGAACAAACTTCCTCTGGGCAGGACCTTGTCGGCCCCTTCTATTAACACCGGGACTATCGGAGATCTTGTTTCCACCGCCAACGCACCTACGCCGGGTTTAAAAGGCAGTATTTCTCCTGTTCTGCTCCTGGTTCCTTCCGGCGCTATATATATGCAATTCCCGGATCGCAGGACCTTTTCCGCCGCCGAAAGTGCTTCCCAGGGCTTTTTGTCCATATCCACGGGCAGAGACTTAGTGAAAAGTTTTATGAAGAATTTTGTAAAAGGATTCCTGTCATATGCAGACTTGTATATGGCTACCGTCTTTTCCCTCAAATTGCCCGGCAGACAGAACAGAACAGCCGGGAAGTCCAGAATGCTTGAATGGTTAGATGCCAGTATGAACGGAGGAGCTGGCAGATCTTCCGAACCGATGCATGACAGCGGGGCTATGCGCCGTGCGACACGCTCAATGAAAGAGTTGAACCGAGGCCTGAGTATTTTTAGCGGACTGTCTGTTCTTCTTATGAAGCCTTCCGGTATGGGATCGTCGGCTTTTAATAATTTTCTCCAGTATCCGGAAGTGTCTTCGCCCAAATAACCGCTACTTTGCATTCAGCTTTTCTTTTGCTACGGCTATCATATCGTTTAGGGTCCTTATCTTCTCAAGCCTGTTCTCGGGTATGTCTATATTGAATTTTTTGTCCAGTGAGGCGAAGATCTCGACCCCCAGCAGCGAATCCACTCCGAGGTCCTTGAAAAGATCCGCATTAGGGTCTATTTTGTCGGCGGGGATCTTTATAACGCGCGACACTATCTCTTTGATCTCTTTCTCTATGTTGTCCATGTGCGTTCCTTTATTCCTCCTCGCAGTAGGTTTTTTTCACGACACCCCGTTTGATCTTTCTTGTGGTGGTTTTTGGGAGCGGTTCGGCGGAAACAAAACATTTGGCCGGCCTCTTGTAATTCGTGAGCGCCTCGCCGAGACGGTCTATTTCTTTGCCTATGGTCTCGTTTATCAGCTCGTCCGATAATTTCAGCGTGTTTTTCATTGCCCAATCCGCGAAATGCTCCATGTTGGGGACCGCTGCGCAGCGCACCTCTTCCATGCCTTTGCGAACGCCGGCATTTATAAGGTGCCCGAAAACACAGACCTCGGATATGAAAGGACTTTTTGAGAGCGTGAATTCAACCTCGTCCGGATATACGTTCACGCCCGAGCCCAGAACTATAACATCCTTGCATCTGCCGGTTATATAAAGGTTGCCGTTCTTGTCGAACCGTCCCAGATCCCCGGTATGGAACCATCCGTCCCTTATGACCTCTTTTGTCGCCTCTTCGTTCTTGTAATATCCGACCATGATGTTCGGGCCTTTGGCTATTATCTCTCCTATCCCGTCCTTGGACGGATCGTTTATCTTTATTTCTATGCCAGGCAGCGCCTTTCCGACCGATCCGAAGACGTTGTTTGAGAGAGTGCAGGCCGAGAGTATCGGAGCTGTCTCTGTCAGCCCGTAGCCTTGAAGTATGGTGAATCCCATAAGGTCGAACTTTTTTATCAGTTCCGGGTCAAGAGGAGCCCCTCCGCTGACGAAGAACCTTATGTTGCCTCCGAATTTCCTGTGTATCATACCGAAGAACAGGCGGCCGAGATTTCTTCGAAGAACGAACCTGAAAGCCCTGGCGAGCCCCGAAAGGATCCCGAACAGTATCATTGCCGGCAGGCCTTTTTCCTCTATCTGACGGTCTATCCCCTCTGCAAAGAGCTTGTACAAAAGAGGCACTGCGCAGAGAATGGATGTTCTTGTCTCCTGCATATTGCTCAGAAGGTTATAGGATTTCAGGCTTTCCGCGTAGGTTATGCAGCAGCCCTTGAAAAGCGCGCAGAACATACCGGCCGTGGTCTCGAACGTATGATAGTTAGGCAGAACGGAAAGAAAATTGTCTCCGGGCCCGAGCATCCAGAATATGGAGTCTATCATGGTAACATCGGAAAGGATGTTTTTGTGTGTCAGCATGACGCCCTTAGGATTTCCCGTAGTGCCTGAAGTGTATATTATTGATAAAAGGTCCTGAGGCCTGACCTCTTTTTTCATCTTCCCCATTTTTGAGAGCGCTTCATTGTCCGCCGGTCCCGTAAGGTGTTTTTCAAGGTCTTTGTCGATGTTCACCACGGCTCTTATCTTGTCCAGCCCGCCCCTTATCTGATCGACCTTCTCCATAAGGGAGTCCGAAGAGAACAGTATTATGGAATCACTGTTGTTCACGAGGTTCTTTATTTCTTCGGGCTCCAATTTCGGGTCAAGAGGGACTATCACCGCTCCTATGGATGTTGTGCCGAAATATACTATCGGCCATTCAGGCCTGTTCTCGCAAAGCAATGCTATCTTGTCCGTCTTTTGTACCCCCTGTTTTATCAGCATGGCCCCGACTTTGTTCGCCGAATTGACAAGATCTTTATAGGTTATGGTCCTGTATAAGCCGTCGTCTTTTTTCATTTTTAAGGCCGGATGCGGAGAAAATTTCTCTTCTATCATATCGAGCATGTCCGGAACACGGAGTATCGATGTATTCATAATGAAGTATTATAACAACATTTTCATATTTGTAAACGGGAGCATGGCGAGCCATCCTTTTGAGATTATGTTGAAAAGCCGTTGGTTATGGGCATTCTCCGGTCCCTGCCGAAAGCTTTAGGGGTTATTTTTATTCCCGGGGCCGCCTGTCGCCTTTTGTATTCGCTTTTGTCTATCATGTTGATCGTTCTGCTGACGATATTTCTGCCCAGCCCCTTTTTTGCTATTTTATTCCCGTCAAGATCTTTTTCTACGTATGCCGAGATTATATTGTCGAGTACGCCGTAAGGAGGCAGCGTGTCCTGATCCTTTTGTCCGGGTTTGAGTTCAGCCGTCGGTGCTCTGCTGATAATGCTGAGAGGTATCGCCGCGGATATTTTGTTCCGGTACCTTGAAAGTTCGTATACCAGCGTTTTGGGCACGTCTTTTATCACCGACAACCCGCCGGCCATATCCCCGTACAGCGTAGCGTAACCGGTGCTGACCTCGCTTTTATTGCCCGTGGCCAGCAGAAGATGGCCGAACTTATTGGAAAAGGCCATTAACAGAACGCCTCTTATCCTTGCCTGCAGGTTCTCTTCGGCTATGTTCCTTTGAAGTCCGGAAAAATACGGTTTGAGAGCCGTAAGGAAAGATCCGAAAATTTTGCGGATGTCGATCTCGACAAGCTTTATCCCAAGGTTCTTTGACAACGATCGGGCGTCCCTCCGGCTTCTTGAAGAGGTGTAAGGCGAGGGCATGAAAACGGCAAGAACATTCTCGGGCCCAAGGCTGTCCGCGGCGATAGCCGCCACCAGAGCGGAATCTATCCCGCCCGACAGCCCGAGCACCGCCCTGGAAAAACCGTTCTTTTTCGTGTAATCCTTGAGCCCGAGACAGAGCGCCCCGTAGATCTCTTCCGATCTTTCAAGCGGCCGCCTAAAAATTTTTTTGAGCGGCTTTTTTCTCGACGGATTTAAAAGATACAAATTTGTAGTATCTTTATTTTGGCCTGTTCTTTTATTTCCGGGTTCCAGGTCGAATATCAGAAGATCTTCCTCGAACTGTCGCGCCCTTCCCTGAACCCTGCCGTTCTTGTCCGTCACGAAAGAATGTCCGTCAAATACCAGTTCGTCCTGGCCTCCGACAAGATTCACGTAAGTCACGGCCGCTCCTTTTTTCTTTGCCAGAGCCGAAGCCATTCTCTCCCTTTCTTTCCATTTGCCCGCATAGTACGGGGAGGCATTAAGAGCGATCAGAAAATCCCTTGACCCGGCCGCTATGGCGCTGGTGATGCCTTTTTCATCCCAGAAATCTTCGCAGATGCCGACGGAAAAGACCCGCCCGTTAATCTTGAAAGATGGCATGGAAGATCCTTTTGCGAAATATCGTTTTTCATCGAAAACCCCGTAATTAGGCAGACACATTTTGTCGTAAATCCTTACTATTTTTCTGTTAAGCATTATCGCCGCGCTGTTGTATGTTTTTCCGCCGCTCTTGTTGACGAATCCGACTATAGCGATGATGTCGTCGCACGAAGAGGCTGTTTCTTTCAATGCTTTCAGATTGGCGTTTATGAAATCAGGTTTTAATAACAAGTCTTCGGGCGGATATCCCGTAACGGCCAGTTCCGGAAAAACGGCGATATCGCATCCGGCCTTTTTTGCCGAAGCGATATATGTCCGGATCTTTTTTGCGTTATTCCTCAAGTCCCCGACCGTCGGGTCGATCTGGCAAAGGCCGATTCTTAATGGAGCATCGTGCGATGTTTTCATGTGAGAGGCACTTTGATATAATGATATACAACCGTAAGACTAAAATCAACGCTTCCGATATTTTACGGCGGAGAGGTTTATGGCGATAAAAAGAGTAGGGGTCCTTACTTCGGGCGGAGATGCTCCTGGAATGAACGCGGCCATAAGATCTGTAGTAAGGGCCGCGAAATATCATGGTCTCGACACTGTCGGCATCAAGAGGGGCTATGCCGGGTTGATAGATGGGAATATGACGGTCCTTGATGTAAGGAGCGTCAGCGGCATAATCAACAAGGGAGGGACTATCCTTCATACGGTAAGATGTCCGCAGTTCAGGCAGAAGTCATACAGAAAAAAAGCATACGAACATATGAAAGAGCAAGAGATAGACGCTCTGGTCATAATCGGCGGTGACGGGTCTCTGCACGGATCCTTGTCTATATATAAGGAAAGCGGGATCCCGTGCATAGTTATCCCCGCCACGATAGACAATGATCTTCCGCTGACCGAATACACCATTGGTTTTGATACGGCGGTCAATACCGCTTTGGACGCCATAGACAAGATCCGCGATACCGCTACATCCCATGAAAGAGTGTTCATTGTGGAGGTAATGGGAAGGGAGCACGGGTTCCTGGCGCTGGAGATAGGCATAGTTTCCGGAGCGGAAATAGTACTTATCCCTGAAATGAAGTACAGCCTGCAGAAGGTGATAGGGCAGCTGCAGAAAGGCATATCTCGCGGGAAGGTAAGCAGCATAATAGTGATGGCCGAAGGGGCCGGAGATCCTTCGGAAATAGCTCGCGACATAGCGAAAAGAACGGGCAAGGAGGTCCGTGTGACCATTTTGGGCCATATCCAGAGAGGCGGTAGCCCGTCCGCTTTCAGCAGGATGCTAGCCGGGAAGTTCGGCCTGGAAGCCGTTAAGCTCTTGATGAACGGTAAATACAACAGGATGGTCGGGATACAACAGGGGAAGATCTCTTCGTCTTTGATATCGGATGTGGTTAAGAGCAAAAAACTGGTGAACTCCGGGGATTATAAACTGGCCCAGATAATGGCGATATAGGAGTCCGGCAAATGCTGTCAGAAAAA
>CALFCX010000018.1 GCA_937950635.1 uncultured bacterium | reverse complement strand
CTTGCCATAGACGGAAAGATACTGGCAAAATCTCTCCTGGAAAGAAGCGCCATAGGGATAACCGCAAGCAACGAAGTTGTTTTCGGCATGCCAAAGTTCACGGGCCATATAATAAACGATTCCACGGGAGAGAAGATCCCTGTCTGGGGAATAAACAGACCGCGCAAGGAGAACGAGGCCATAATTTATACGCCGGAATACGGGATATCCACAAAAACGAATAAGAACGGCGTTGAGCTGATAATAGAGAACGATATGGTGGTCGGGATATCGGAGGGTTCCTCCCCTATTCCGGAAAACGGTTATGTGATCTCATTCCACGGCTGGACAAAGAATTATGCAAACGAGCTGCCTCCGGGAGCAAAACTGACGGTCACTTATAAACTTGCGGACGGATGGGACAAATACGACCACGTCCTTACAGGCGGTCCGAGACTTGTCCACGGGGGAAGAATAGTAGTGCAAAACAGCCTGTACCATGAGGATTTCGGAGGGGATGTTTTCGGAAGGAACGCAAGGACCGCCGTCGGACTCAGCAGGAACAACGAAATAATACTTGTGGTAGTGGAAGGCAGGAAATACCGGTCAAGGAGGTCCCGAAGAACAGGCGCCACATATCAAGAGCTGGCTCAGCTTATGCAGGACCTTGGAGCCGTTGAGGCAATAGGGCTGGACGGCGGAGGGTCTTCTTCCATGTACGTTAAAGGCCGCGGAATGGTCAGCGCCCCATCCGAAGGATCGGAACAATCGGTCAGCAATATCCTTATGATCAGGCAAAAAAACACCCAATAAACCCCGTTTGAAATCAAACCCCGAAAACGTCGATATATATATAGAGGGGCATAAATGGTTTCTGCAAACACAACAACATTAAGAGCCGGATTTATAGGAAGCGTACCGCTTCGCGGAAGACTTTTAGATATTGCAAACCCTAGAGGTGTTGGAAAACTGCAAAACAGGCTGAGCATTAGCCATGTTAATTGGAATACAGCCAGCATTACCAGATATATTGACAGCCAGCCCCGGCCAGATGCTTTTATTGTGGATTGTTCAAACAGCGCGGCCGCCAAACAACAGTTGGACCAGATAGCCAGTCTCGCATTGAACGGAGCCCCCTTTCTTGGGGTGACATCGATAGATCAAGGAGAAACCCCCAATCCTTTATCGGATCTATACAGATTGACCGCGCGTTTTTCCGCTATTGGGGCTGATATGGGCAGCAGATTTGTCCCTTTACTAAGCGATATTGTGGAAATATCCAGCCTTGAACAAATGGCGGGCACCGATCCCGTAGGCGCCCACAACGTTTTGTTTGGGTCTATATTCAAAGCCATGGAACTATGTCAAAGCAGACACAATAGCCTGACGGACAATCTTACCGGACTCCCTAGCGACAGAGCTTTTTCTCTTCTGTTGAGCGAAAGCTTAAAGCTTGCTTCAAGGGAAGAAAATGAGAACACGGCCTTGGTCTTTGCCGATCTTAGGGGATTTAAAGCTATTAATGACACGCATGGACATGTGCTAGCCGACCAAGTGCTAAAAAGGTTTGCCGAGATCTTTAGAGATGGAATAAGAGAGAGCGATGTTGTCGCCAGGCCGCACGGGGACGAGTTTTATTTCTTGTTCCCAAGAACTACGGAAGAAGCGGTAAAAAGGATAGTGGAGAATATACTGGCCAAAGTAACAGCCGAAACCTCTCCATTTGCCGATATTCATCCGGATCTTAAGCCCGGGGTTAACTTAGGGGCGCTAGTATTTTCCGTAGGGAACAGGGACCAAAAGGAAACATTATATAGATTAGCCAGGCAGTATTTCGAAAGTATGGGGAAGCCTTTTGAAGCCGATATGCTCGGGAATTTTTTAATAGACATAGCAGACAAGTTATCGTATCTTTCAAGAACAAGGGGTGAAAACCGGCTTAACATAGGACACACAAAAGACATCCCTGATATCCAATCTTCATTTGCCGATATCACTGCAAACGGCAGGCAAAGGTGATCAAAAACTTTTGTTTTTTCTTTTTTCACCAATAAACAGAGTAAGATCGTTGAGAGAAAGAGTATTTATCACGTTTTTTTTTGTCAGCCATCCTCTCCTGGCGGTGCCGATACCGTATCTCATATGCGAAAGGTCGGAAGGGCTGTGAGAATCCGTATTGATAGCTACTTTTACCCCTTTCGCTTTGGCAAGGCGGCAATGTATATCATTCAGGTCAAGCCTGTCCGGATATGAATTCAGTTCAAGCGCCGTTCCTGTCCTTGAGGCCTCATCCATGATCTTTTCCATATCCAACTCGTAAGGAGCTCGCCGGCCTATCAACCTTCCCGTTGGATGCCCTATTATCGAAACGAACCTGTTCCGCATAGCCTTGACTATCCTTTCTGTCATCTTCTCTGGAGGCATTGAAAAATGGGAATGGACGGAAGCAATAACTATGTCCAGCTTTGATAAGATCCCGTCTTCAAGGTCCAGAGCTCCGTCCTTCAGGATGTCGACCTCGATGCTTTTTAGCACTCTGAAATCCTTTAATCTTTTGTTCAAACCGTCTATTTCTTTTATCTGGCGCTCTATTTCTTTTTCGTCGAGCCCTCCGGCCACGGTTGTGGACTTGGAATGATCCGTTATAGCAATATATTCATATCCTTTTCGCTTTGCGGCCGCGGCCATTTGTTCTATCGGTACTTCGCCGTCGGTATGATCGGAATGCATATGAAGGTCGCCTTTTATATCCTTGAGCTCTATCAGCTGCGGCAGAGATCCCTTCATTGCGGCTTCCACTTCTCCGGAATCTTCCCTTATCTCGGGAGGGATGAACTGCAGCCCCAGAATTTCGAACAGATCGCCCTCTGTCCCTCCCGGCATACGCTTTCGGCCCTTGAACACTCCGTATTCGCTTACCTTCAAGCCTTTGGATATGGCAAGTTTTCTTATCTTGATATTATGCTGCTGTGAACCGGTAAAATAATGTGCGGCCGAACCGAAGTTTAGTTCATCAACTATCCTGAGATCGGCGTTCATCCCGTTCTCAAGGATCACCGAGGATTTTGTCTCGCCTTTTGCGATCACCCGCTTTACCTGAGGAAGATCGGTAAAATAGCCGGCCAGGTCCCCGGGAGCTTCTGAAACCGCCAGAATATCTATATCCCCTATCGTTTCCTTCATCCTTCGAAGGCTCCCGCAGATCATGGCGTCTAAGGTCTTTTTGTGAGACCTTACCGACCCGAGCAGTTTTTCAGCATAAGGGAGAACTTCCCCGAGAAGCCGTTTTTTGTCCAATTTCTCGAAAGACTCGATGCCTTTTATTATGTTCTCTATTTTTTTGTCTCGCACTCCGTCAAGTTCCTTGAGCCTGCCGGATCTTGCCGCCGAAAGAAGCTCTTTGACACTTTTGATACCCAAGTCTTTATAAAGCTTTGCAACAAGCTTAGGCCCCACCCCCTGGATCCCGAGCATTTCAACTACGCTTTCGGGGATATCCTTATGCAACTTTTCCAGGTATGCGGATCTCCCTGTATCAAAGATCTCCGCTAATCTCTCGGACAGGCCGCTGCCTATGCCGTCGATATTTTCAAGTGCTTCCCGTCCGCCCTTTTTGTATATATCGGACAGGTTTTCCGCAAGGTGCTCTATTGCTGACGAAGCTTTCTGGTAAGACCTTATTTTAAAGACGTTCTCGTCCTTCAGCTCCAACAGGACCGAAATATCGTTAAGGATTTTTGAGACAGTAGCGTTATCCATTAGTTGTTACTGTTTAGGGCGGCAGCTATTGTCAGTCCGAATTTTTCGGCAGAAACAGGCCCGTCTGAAGTTATTATATTGCCGTCAACTTCCACGTTCTTGCCGGTAAAAACAGCTCCGGACTGCTCAAGTATCGGGCGGACCCCGGAAAACGAAGTAGCCCTTTTGCCTTTTAAGAGCCCGGCATAAGCAAGAACTGCGGGACCGGCGCAGATCGCCCCTATGATCTTGCCGTTCGCGAACGATATTCTTAATATGTCATGAGCCTTTGCATCTTGAAAATATACCGATGCGCCGGGCCCGCCGACAAAGAATATTCCGTCATACTCTAAAGGATCCACTTCGGATATGGACACATCGGCATTGGCAACAGCGCCAAGTTTGCCGACGGCCCGCCCTTTTTTCAGGGAAACCGTGTCCACAATGACGCCTTTTCCCTCCAAGACTTTTTTGGGTATGAAATATTCCTCGTCACGGAACCCTTCTTGAGCTATCACGAGTGCTGTCTTTTTCATAAAAGCATCTCCCGGGAG
>CALFCX010000017.1 GCA_937950635.1 uncultured bacterium | reverse complement strand
GGCCATGCGTTTCAATCTTTCTTCATCCCTGCCGGTGCCTACTATTTTTAGGGGTTTTCCCATTTCGTTGAAAGCCTTGACTATTACATCCGTCCTTTTCTGCGGGACAAGGCGCGAAACAACAAGATAGTAGCCGCCGGCGTGTTCCGAGAGCTTGAATTTTTTCGTGTCCACCGGGGGATGTATTATCTCGCTGTCCCTGCCGTAATATCTCTTTATTCTGTCGGCGACAAAACTCGAATTGGCGATAAACCGGTCGACATCTTTGGATGAGCTCACGTCAACGCCTCGCAGATAAAACCTGCCCGCAGGTGCAAGAAGCTTCACGAGCATCCCGGGAGCCTCCGACGACATGTATTCGTCATACATGTCCCATATATATCTCATGGGAGTATGGCAATAACATATATGAGGAACTCCTTTCGGCTTGCGGACGGCTTTCGCGCATGCGTGGGAGCTTGAAATAATAAGATCATACCCTTTAAGGTCGAAGCTCCGGAAAGCCGCGGGCATAAGCCCTATATAAGAGCGGTATTTTGTGCCCGCAAAAGGGAGTGTTTGTATAAAAGAGGTCTTTATCCTTACGCGGTCAAATACCGGCGGGAGTTTGCTCCTGTCAAGGACCGAAGTGAAAATATCCGCTTCCGGGAATATTTCAAGGAGCGCTTCAAGCACTCTTTCGGCCCCGCCGAAGGATACAAGCCAGTCATGAGAGATCGCGACCTTCATTAAGGTCCATTATACCCCTTATTCTGCTCTCAAGTAATGACAATCCCGAGACCAACCCGCAGAAAAAAGCGTTCAAAGGCTCCTCAAGCGGGTCATAAGGGTCCATAGGCCTGAAAGGATCTATATCCAAGCGTATCAGATCGGCCCACTTTCTCATCTTAAGGCAATGAAGCAAGGCAGCCGACAGGTCTTTTTTCGGCGGAGACGGACATTCTTCCGTTAGATATTGAAGATCTTCTATGCCTGCATGCATCTCGCCTATAAGATTGGTCCGTGTCCTCTCGCCGGGCAATCCAGTCTCCTGGGACCTGAACGTTTTAAATCCGTCCGCGACGTCCTGAAGAAAGAACATATCCGCCAGGTTGTAATATCCGTAAATATGCCTTTCTTCATGAACAAGAAGCCTTTGCAGGAACGTTCTGTTCCTGCTATATCTTTCCTGATAATTCCCTGCGATGAATATCGTCCCTCTCTCGGCAGGGCTGTCAACCGTTCCTCCGCAAATCCCATGTTCAAGGTTTCCGACAACGCTGACTATATCCACATCACGGAATCTTTCCTGTCTGACGGAGAACCATGAACTCCCCAGGACTTCTCTGATTGCGGAAAAATATAAGCCGCTGTCAAATTGGGGTCTGCATGCTAAAAGCATGGGAATATCGGGAGCGAACGAATATTCCTGCAATTTTCCGCATTGTCCTCTAACAGCTCTTTCCAGATCGGATAACGAGTCTGACAGTAGCGCATCGCGCGTATCCTCGCCTTTTAATCTCTCGGCTGTCCGGACAAAATCCCTGATACACGATCTGCTCAGGATCATTGTTTTTGCAAGCGCCTCGGCGTCTCTGGAACCCTGACCGGCAAAAAGCCCTTCTGTAGCGGCAGCAAATCTTTCCGGTATATTATGCACGGTTGAACGGGCGGTCAAAGACAATTCAGCAGCCTTTAAAAATACCGGCGAGATCTCCGCCGATCTGGCCTTTATTGCAGAAGGAAGGCCTGAGTTAGCCACTATGTTCGCTGCAGATGTTATTTGTCTTACCGTGATATTTGCCACACTATATTATCGACAAGCAGGGGGTATTATTTCAGCAGGCTGTTTTGCGCTAAACGGACAGTTCGTCGAACACTTTCATGGCACAGAAGTCGCCGCACATCGTGCAGACATCTCTTCTTCTCGAAGATAACCTTTTATGGTATGTCCGGGCTTTGACCGGATCCAGTGCCAGGGTTATCTGTTCGCCCCAGTTAAGTTTTTTTCTGGCCCGGGACATCTTCAGATCTCTTTCTTTGGCACCGGGAACTCCTTTGGCTATATCCCCTATATGCGCGGCAATGCGTGAAGCTATCACTCCTTCCCTCACATCTTCGGCGGAAGGAAGTCCCAGATGCTCTGCAGGCGTCACATAACACAGAAAATCCGCTCCCGCGCTCGCGGCAATAGCACCGCCTATGGCACATGCAATATGGTCATAACCCGCCGCGATATCTGTGGGAAGCGGGCCGAGCACGTAAAAAGGCGCTCCGTGGCAGACTTTTTTTTCAAGCTTCATCTGGTCGACTATTTCGTCTATCGGGACATGTCCCGGTCCTTCGATGATCACCTGAACCCCTTTTTGTCTTGCTCTTTTCGCAAGTTTACCCAGAATTCTAAGCTCACCTATCTGCCCGGCGTCACCGGAATCGAATATCGACCCGGGACGCAAACCGTCACCAAGGCTCAGGACTACATCGTATTTTTTCAGGATATCCAGCAGCCGGTCGTACTCTTCATACAGAGGGTTCTCTTTTTTATTCTGCCGCATCCATGCGTAAAGCATCGCACCGCCCCTGCTCACTATGCCCATCAAACGTTTTTTCCTGTCTATCAGGTCGGCTACCGCAAGCGTGACCCCGCTGTGGATGGTCATGAAATCCACTCCATCCAAAGCCTGCTTTTCTATAGTCTCAAAAAGTATATCGGCAGTGAGGTTCTTCAATCCTTTTGCTTCAGCGACAGCCTGGTATATAGGGACCGTACCGAGCGGAAGAGGGCTGTTCTTTATGATAGCTTTACGAACCTTATCTATATTCCCTCCGGTGCTCAAGTCCATTACCGTGTCGGCCTTTGCCTCTACACATACTTCCAGTTTTTTCAGTTCTCCTGACAATGAAGGATAATCCTGGGAGGTCCCGATATTGGCGTTCACTTTTGTTTTCAGGCCTTTACCCACGGCGCACGGGATGCAGTTCTTGTGCAAAGGATTATGAAAAAGAACAACGCTTCCGTCTCTGAGTCCTTTCGAAATAACGGAAGAAGATGTCTTCTCCTGTAAAGCTATGGTTTGAAGGTCTTTTTTGTTCATTTGGCCGGCACGATCTATGTTTTGGCCCTTTTGGCTATTTTTATCGCCAGATCAACGGCTTCTTTCGGGGATTTGACATATTTTATGGGTATGTTCTTATGCGTCTTTTTGACCATCTTCCAGGTATTAAGCCCGATCACGGGTATCTCATAGCTTAAGGCGTAAGCGATCTCGCAAAGCGTGCCGTAGCTTCCGCCTATCGCTATGACCGCCTGGCCGCTTTTGACCACTATCTTGTTCCTGGCCCAGCCGATACCGGTAGGGATCGGAATATCCACATAAGGATTTGCTTCGGCTCTCTTGCCGCTCGGCAGTATACCCACGGTAAGCCCCCCGGCTTTTTTCGCTCCTTTGCAGACCCCCTCCATCACGCCGCCCCTGCCGCCGCAAAAAAGTATGGCTCCGTGCTTTGCCAGGCGCTCCCCTACTTCCTCGGCATAATCAAAATTTTTCCTGCTGGCGCGGCTCTCGCCGATAACGGTGATGTACAACTTTTTCATGGCTCAATTATAGCACGGGGGAACGGGAAATCTTTTTCGCAAGTATATCAAGGGTCTGTTTTACCGGCTCTCCGTTCAAAACTATCTTAACGAACGCTTCGTTGACAAGTTTTTCATATTCGTTCCAATAAGCCGACCTTTTCGGAAATATCCCTCTTTCCATAGCTCTGGACGCCGAATTATAGTAAGCTTTCATCCCGGGCTCCGCATGAGAGTATGCATCCGTCCTTAACGAAGGCCAGCCCATTTCTTTCACGAATATTTCCTGAACTTCCCTGGATTGCAAATGCTTTATGAACGCCAAGGCCTGCGTTTTTTTTCTGGTACCTTTCGGGATACCGAGCACTTGCCCGCCTATCACATGGACCTGCTTTCTCGGACCGCGAAAACCTTCGTACGTCTTGATCTGTTCTTTTTCCTGCCCCACGAAAAGAGAGTACCCGTTCAAAGCCCAGTTCTGCGCGAGATAGGCCGATCCCCTGGACAGATAATCATTGGTATTATCACTCTTGGCATGCTTTGAGTCCGGGGAAAGATAAGGCCAAAGTTTTTGCAAAAAGGTGAAGGTCCTGACACAGCCGCGGTCGTTGAGCCTGAAAGGATCACCTCCGGCGCTCACTATCCATTCATACATTTGAACGGCCGTAGGCATGCCGCCCGAAGCCTGAAAAATCACTTTTCCGGCTTTTTCTTTCTGTTTGAACTTCATCGCAACGGCAAGCAGTTGGTCCCAGTTGCGCGGGGGCTTAAGGCCGTATTTGTCGAATTTTTCCTTGTTGTAGTATGTTATCCGTACATCTGGACGGTAAGGCATGAAATAGAGCCTGTCACCTGTCTTGAGGCCGGATACCAGAGCTCTCGGGACCCTTCTGGGAATAATATTCTCGTAAGCGCTTAGATCCTCGACAAGCTTGTTATTTGTCAGAAGGAACAGCTGCATATTGTCCTGGGCGAACAGGTCTATCTGCATATTGCCGGCCTTTTTCATAGCTTCCAGGAGAAGAGGAAGGTCTGAAGCCTCCACCTGTACGGCCTCGACGGCTATTTTATGATTTTTCTCAAAAAGAGGGATGACTTTTTCGCGCATCACGGTCCATTCGGACTCGCTCAGGCTCATCGCGACGTTGAGTTTTTCGCGCTTTCCGGCGCATCCTCCCAGAAGAAGGGCCGCGATGAACATAAAAAATACGAGCTTCTTCAAATCATTCCTCCTTGATCTGTTTATAAGCATACTCTATTGAAGCGGTAAATTGAAGGTCATTGTTCACGACCCCCGCAGGAGGTTTTGCGCTATAGTCGTCCCGGCAGATCAGCTTAAGGTTAAAAACATCATTGATACGCGATCTCAGCGAAATAATATCCGAAACCCTTATGTCATCGGCCCCAAGGTCCGCAAAACTTATTCGCAGATCATTGGACAGTTCGCTCCCGGGAGCAAGTTTTATCCGTACCCGATGCCTGCCTTCCAGTGCCGACGCGCCCCTTTGGCCGGAAGATCTTATCTCGCTCTGGTATCCCAACGACGCTTCTATCACGGAATAAATGTTATCCGCATCAACGAACCAGTAGCCCATGCCGACCGTCGGGGATATTCTGAGATAAAGGTCCTTGAACCTGTCATGTTCGGCCTCAATATTGTAGAAAAAGTACTTCTTTCGGCCGAAACTTATACCGTGCCTCAGGCTCCCGCCGGCTTTCATCATATTATCGGAACCGAAAGACCTTCCCCAATCAAAGTGCCCTTTCAAAGTGAATTCCTGGCTGTGTTTTATGTCCGCATTAAGGAAAAGATCGGAAGATATCGATAAAGACTGTGAATTCCCCGAAGCCGAGAACATCCCGAGAGAGAATTTGCGGTCTATCTGCACCGTCCCGGCGCAAGCAATACCCGGCAATATAAACACAAGCACACAAATGACGATCCATTTACGACTCATCTTTTTACCAATTTAACAATATCGGTACAGGATGTTCAAGTGGCCCCTGACATTTTTGATATAATGATTATATTGTACGGCCCTATGGTCTAATGGTTTAGGACATGGCCCTCTCAAGGCCAAGGTACGGGTTCGATCCCCGTTAGGGCTATTTTCTCAAGCCCGAGATCTCTTTCTCCGTAAGATGCCGCCATTTCCCAACACTAAGATCGCCGAGCTTTAGTTTTTTTATCCTGGTCCTCTTCAGCCTCACGACTTTTTTGCCGAAATGCTGGAACATACGCCTTATCTGGCGTTTTTTTCCCTCGCCTATGACAATGATATATCTCTTCTCGCCCGCCCGGCTTATATCGCACGGCTTAGTTTTTCCGTCCTCCAGAAGTATCCCGTGGCGGAACTCCTTCAGCTCTTCAGGCTTCAGCTCTTCAGAGCTTGTCACTTCGTACTCCTTTTCGCACCCGTAGCGCGGATGGGTTATACGGTTGGCAAGCTCGCCGTCATCGGTAAGCAGCACCAGCCCTTCGCTGTCCTTATCCAGCCTGCCTACGGGAAAAACTTTTCTGTCTATTTTCACGATATCCATAAGCGACGCGCCCTGGCTGCTTGAACAGGACGATATATATCCGCGCGGTTTGTTAAGCGCAATATAAACATGGCCCGCGCAAGGTTTTACTTCCCTGCCTTTTACGGA
>CALFCX010000016.1 GCA_937950635.1 uncultured bacterium | reverse complement strand
GTGCAGGGAACGAACTTGTCCGACGGGGGTAATATATCATCCATAGCAGACATCTCATTCAGTTTCAGGAATTATGCCTCCGTGAACCCTGCATTATGCAAAGTTCTTATAGACGATGTTGAAGTGACCGACGGATCTTCGGCGAACGGGAAATACGATTCAATAATTACTTCTTCTGGTATAACAACCCTGTTTTACACGCCAAAAACAAAAATATCCGGGAACAACAAAAAGATATCGGTCGAGCTGACCGACATCAACGGAACATTGTATACGGAAAGTGTCTCCGCCCTCCAGGTGCGGGATTCTTCAGATACAGAATTTAAAATAACCTCTGTTCCGCTGTGTTATCCGAATCCTTTCGACCCTGATAACGGAGATATAAAAATAGCATATGAGCTGTCCAGGGACGGGAATACCGGTATTTTCATACTGGACGGGACCGGACGCGTGATATACAGGCGGCAGATATCTTCGGGGGAGAACGGGGCCAGATACGGCTATAACGAAGTATCCTGGAACGGAAATAACGCCTATGGAGAAACGGTAAACAATGACGTATATCTTATTTGTATAGCTGACGGAGCCGGAAAAACCCTCGGCAAAACAAGGGTAATGGTACTAAAATGAACATCCGGCCATATTTCGCGTTCATTGTGTCGGCTATATTGTCTCTAATGCTTTCAAAAGCGGTGACCGGGACCGACATATCTGAAATAGGGACATCCGCAAGGGCGGTCTCCGTGGGGAGGGCTTATAGCGCCGCCGAAAGCACCGTGGATTCCGTGTTCTTCAATCCCGCGGGCCTTTCGGGTATAGATTCGTTCAATTTCACGAGCATGTATTCAAGCCTGAGCGATGATTTTTCCTATACAAGCCTAGGTATCGCGCTTCCGGTAAAGCACGGGGTCCTGGGATTCGCTATAGCCAACGAAGCTTCGGGAGCCCTCTACAGAACAGCTCTGGACAGCGACGGGAAAGTAATTACGGACGGTTCCGATCCTTTTAATTTCACTGACAGAGTCTATTCATTATCGTTCGCCGGAAAGGTGAACAAAGGATTAGCGTTCGGTGCAAGGATAAAGATCTATGAAAAAAAAGCCTATATGATCGAAGATGGTCACGGGAGCGGCCTGTCCGCGGACATCGGGCTATTGTACAAACCGCATGACAGGATAAGCCTTGGACTTTACCATGAGAACCTTGCCGGAAGCGGGATAAGCTGGCCTACGGGGACAAGAGATGTTTTGCCGTCCAGGACCGCCGCGGGCTTAAAATATCTGGCCAGACAGGACCTGGTCCTGATGATCGACGCAGGGATATCAAGCGGCCGGCCTCTCCTGTTTAAAACCGGCGGAGAGTGGCGCCTGCATGATTTAGTTTTTCTGAGGGCGGGACTGGAACAAACAGACATCGGAGGAGATAAATATTTCAATTATTGCCTTGGGGCCGGGAGCGACTTTGACACTTTCCGGGTCGATTATGCTTACAGATCCGATCACGCCTTCAGCGGAAATTTTTCCCACTTCGTTTCTATAAGCTTTGACATGCAAAAGACCGGAGTGATAACAGAGGAACCGGCACAGGCGGTATCCGTGGAAGCCGTAGTAAAACAACCTGAGCAGCTTCCAAATGAGCCTGCCACACTAAAAAAAGAAGAGACCGTTGAACCGCCGGCTGTGCCGAAAAAAGACCTGACTGATAAAATATTGAAACAGGAGGAACTGTCTGTAAGGGCACAAATCAATTCTCTCAATGACCAGATAAAATCCGCCAGAACGGAAAATGACGAAGAAAAGGCCAAAGAACTCTTGAGCAAAAAGAAAGAGATCCTCAAACGCTGGGAAGAAACAAAAAGGTCCATCCAAAACCCTTTGGAGATGCACATAAAAAGATCGAACTGAGATAACATTAGGCCCTATTGACAAGGCTTTTGCCGGCATAGTATATTTTAGGTAGATAGCCGCACTAAATGTGTCGCGATCAGACCAGACAGAACAATCCAAAAATAATGATTTTATCGAACGATCTGCACAAAAAGAACAACTAAAGAACAGTTCCACACTATCACAAGGAGGATAAAATGGATATTTCCGAACTGCAGAAAAAGACGATCCCCGAACTATTCGAGATAGCAAAGGAGATGAAGATCCCCAATTACAGGCAATTCAGGAAGCACGATCTGGTGTTCAAGATACTCGAAGCAAAAACAGAAAGCAACGGTCTAATATTCGCCAGGGGCGTGCTGGAGATACTACCCGAAGGCTACGGTTTCTTAAGGACCGAAACATATCTTCCGAGCGCAGACGATATATACGTATCACAGACCCAGATAAGAAGGTTCGACCTTGCAAACGGCGATTCGATACAGGGACAGGTAAGACCCCCGAAAGACGGCGAGAAATATTTCAGTCTCCTCAAGATAGAGGCTGTCAACGGACAGGACCCGGACTCTATCAGGGAAAGGGTCCCGTTCGACGCGATGACGCCGATATTCCCTGATCAGAGGATCGTACTTGAATATTCAGGATGCCCCATAGCCGCCAGGCTTATCGACCTGGTCTCCCCTATCGGAGCCGGACAGCGCGGCATGATAGTATCCCCTCCTAAAGCAGGAAAGACCACGATACTCAAGAACATCGCGAACAGCATATCCACTAATTTCCCGGATTACAAGATAAAAGTTCTGCTCGTGGACGAGAGACCCGAAGAAGTCACTGATATGCAACGTTCGGTAAAAGGCGAAGTGATAAGCTCGACCTTCGACGAGCCTCCGGAAAACCATATCAGGGTCGCCGAGCTTCTCTTGGAGAGCGCGAAACGTCTTGTGGAAGCAAATCATAATGTTGTGATACTGCTGGATAGTATCACAAGGCTTGCCAGGGCTTACAACCTGGTAACGCCTCCTTCGGGAAGAACGCTCTCAGGAGGGCTTGACCCTACCTGCCTTCACCGGCCGAAGAGATTTTTCGGAGCGGCGCGCAATATCGAGGGCGGCGGAAGCTTAACTATATTAGCCACCGCTTTGGTCGAAACAGGAAGCCGTATGGACGATGTTATCTATGAAGAATTCAAAGGCACCGGTAACATGGAGCTTCACCTCAACCGCAAACTTTCCGACAGAAGGATATTCCCTGCCATAGATGTCAGAATGTCAGGAACGAGAAGAGAAGAACTACTGCTCGGTGATGACGAACTTAAAAAAGTCTGGCTTTTAAGAAAAGTCCTGGACAGCTTCGAAGGATCTGAATCCACGGAACAGCTCATCGACCGTTTGCAAGAATATAAATCCAACAAACAGTTCCTTGATTCGGCCAACGTGAAATAAAAGAATGCTACTTTCTCTCGCTGAGATCGTAAAAGTGACCGGAGGAAAGGTCATTTCAGGCAGGACGGACCTTTGTTTCAGCGGGATATCGACGGATTCAAGAACAGCAAGGAAAGGCGATCTTTTCATACCGTTAAAAGGGCCTAATTTTGACGGTCATGATTTCATACACGCCGCACTGAAAAAAGGCGCTGCCGGCTCATTCATTTCAAAACCCCTTAAAAATTTGCCGAAAGATAAGGCCATAATAGTCCTTCCGAAAAAACCCGGGAAATTTTATCCCACGCTTAGAGCTTTGTTCTCAGTGGCAGGTCTATACAGAAAGAAATTCGGCACAAAGATCGTCGCGGTCACCGGAAGCAGCGGAAAAACGACCACAAAGGACATGATACACGCTGTCCTGTCGAAAAAAGCCCGGACATTAAAGACCGAAGAAAATTTCAACAATGAGATAGGGGTCCCTGCCACTGTCTTCAATCTTAACAAATCACATAAATTCGCGGTAATAGAGATGGGAATGCAGGGGCCCGGAGAAATAGAGCCTTTATCCATCCTATGTTCTCCGGATGTTGCAGTTATAACCAACATAGGAGAGGCACATCTGGCACGTCTAAAGACAAAAAAAGCGATAGCAAATGCTAAGAGTGAAATAATCCGCGGGCTTAGAACGGGATCAAGTGTTATCCTGAATGCGGACGACGGCTTTTTCAATTTCCTACGCAAGAGAGCCAATGGGAAAAAGGTCATATCAGTCGGCATCAACAATAAGGCTTCTCTAAAGGCTTTTGACATAAAAGGAACTGTGGACGGTTCGGAATTCAAGCTTAAGATAGTCGGAAAAACACGGGATTTTTACGTGCCGTTGCCCGGCCGGCATAATATTTATAACGCGCTTATGGCCGTGGCAGCGGGCCTTGTCTTTAAAGTTCCTTTGGCAGAGATAAAAAAGGGGCTTAAGGGATTTAGTCCTTCCAGCAAAAGGATGGACATAATAAACGCCAAAAACGGCATTAAGCTGATAAACGACACATACAACGCCAATCCTTCCTCAATGGCCGCCGCCATAAGAACGCTTGCCGGAGAAAAAGGAAGGAAGGTCGCCGTCATAGGGGATATGCTGGAGCTCGGCAAGAGTTCCCGGCGATACCACAGAGAGATCGGCAAGATCGCGAAAAAATACCGTATAGACCTGATCGTAGCGATAGGCGATCAGGCAAGATATTTCGTGGAAGGTTTTGGAAAGAACAAAGGCTTTCACTTTAAAGACAAGATCGGTGCCGCAAGATTTATTGTAGATAGCTTGCGGAGCGGAGATACGGTGCTCATAAAGGCCTCAAGAGGCCTTAAACTTGAGGAAATTACGCAAAAAATTCTTGACAACTGCCGGTGACTTATATATTATAAAAATAGTTTCCTTAGAGCCGCGGTGGTGGAATTGGTATACACGTACGTTTGAGGTGCGTATGCCGTAAGGCTTGAGAGTTCGAGTCTCTCCCGCGGCATTGTTCCCTCATCTTGCGACGTATTGATTTTTTTGAATGCATAGTATATATTTAGTCAGCCGATGGATAAGTTGAGAGGGCAAAAATGAAGGACCCTGAAATAACATCCGTAAAAGGGCCGCAATCTCAACCACAAAATGGTAAAAAAGCGCTGTCATCCGATCCTCAAGGAACATCCTCTTTTGAGAACGAACTAAGGACCTCGACAAAGAAGCTTGAAGAGAACGATCGGGATATTCTGGACATAATAAACATGCTTGCCGGAATGTCGTCAGCCGCCGGTCAAAGCTCTGAAACATTCAAGCCTAACATGACAGGGATATCCGAAAAAAGCCCCGAAGGGGACCGTTTGTCGGATATGGCAAAACACTTAAAGATATCCGCTTCGGCAAGCGTGGAGCAAGCCCGAAGCACGACCGATCATTTAGAGAACGCAACTGCGGCAAACGGCAATAAACAGGACACGCAACAGCAAATAATAGCTCAACTTTTGGCATACTTTAAGAGCACAGGCATCCCCTTCCCTGTCATGGAGATGATCTCAAAGCTCGAAAGCCTCAGCATGAGGCCTGATATAAGGGAAATATCCGAAAAGATAATAGAGAACGCGAACCTGATAAAGATCAACGGAAAAACAGAGCTGGTGCTCAACCTCAAACCGCAATGGCTCGGCGGTCTGAAAATAAATATAACTTCCGATAACGGTGTCATGAACATACAGATATTTGCCAATCAAAAAACAAAGGACCTGATAGAGTCCCAGCTGGAAGAATTAAAGAGCTTTCTTGCACAAGCCGATCTCAACGTGGGGTCCCTTAATGTTTCTGTCGGAGAACACAACAGCGGCGACGGCAGCGCGGATCAAGATGAAACCGACAATGCCGGGATGTCGAACATGCCGTTATCATACATGAGGAATGTTCCGTCCGCGAATGCGGATCCCGCGGTCGACAGCAGTATAGCTATGACAATGAAACAACTGATGATATACTCAGAGATATAAAAGGAGGTACACAGACATGGCATCTACGGTAGCGGGGATCCCTTTCAATATCGCGACAAGCAGTTCCACTGTCGCGACTAATAACGGCACAAAATTGAGCAATGATGACTTCATGCGCATACTTCTTGCTGAAATGTCATCGCCTAATATAGGAAGCCTTCTTGGCGGGAACGAGAACACAGGTTCGACCAACTCCCTGTTCGGCGATTCGTCGCTGTCTTCTTTGCTGGCCCTGAGCAATCCCACTCTGCTTAACCAATCCTTGTCAGGAAGCTCTTATCCCGCTATCGCAGAGATACCTCTGCTGAGCCTTCTTATAGGGAAAGAGATAAAGGCATTGGATACGAACAACTCCGAATTGAGCGGCACGGTGCAAAGGGTCCTGATGCAGGACGGTATCGCGATGGTCGATATAGGTGATTCCGTGATAGACCCGTCCTCTATAACAGAGGTTAAATAGGAGGTACCGATAATGCTAGACGTAATGTCGCAGGCAAAAAGCGCAATGGAGGCCTACTCTACCAGATTAAAGGCCATTTCAGCTAATATCACCAACGTTCAGGTAGACGGCTACAAAAGAACGGACGTGTCTTTTCAGAACCTGTTCAGCCAGATGATAAGCCCCGGCACCGCCGCGTATATGACGGACAACAGCGGAGGCACAAACCCCCTTCAAATAGGCGGTACGGTGGCCATATCCGACTCCACCATCGACTTCAGCAACGGCGAAGCGATAGAGGGCAAACAGCTCGATGTTGCCATAGGGATCCCGGGAGCTATGTTCGTGGTCTCGCCGGACGGAGGAAAGACCTTCAGATATACAAGGAACGGCAATTTTCAAATAATCAACGATTACGTAGTTACCGATACCGGAATGCAGTTGTACGGTTTCAAGGTCACTAACGGAGTGGCCTCCCAAAGATTGGAACCGATAAATTTATCAGGATACAACTACACCCAGGAACTGTTGTCCTGGGACGAGGAAGGGATTCTTAGGCTTTATAACCCGGAAACAAAAGAATACGGTCCCGCGCTTCCCTACCAGCTGGGATACGTGATCTTTAAAAATCCTTCAGGCCTCAGGTACGAGAACGCAACAACCTTCGCGGAAACACTGGCATCCGGCGCGCCGTCCGAAGCCCAGGTCCCGGTGCTCGGTGTTCTGTCGCCGAGAAAAAGGGAAAAGTCCAACGTAACGTATTCGTCCGAGGTCGTGGACTCGATCGAGGTCCAGAGAGCTCTGGATTCCGTGATGTCGGTAATAAAGATGGCCAACGATTCCATTACGGCCTTCAGCAACAAGCTAGGATAAGGAAAGGCTTAGAAGTATCAAGTGCCGGCAGTAAAAAAGAGAAAAAAGACGGTCCTTCTTCCGGGCGCCATAGGCGACTGGACAAA
>CALFCX010000015.1 GCA_937950635.1 uncultured bacterium | reverse complement strand
ACAGCCACACCGTCCTTTAATATATATCCTATATAGTATCCGTCGTCAGCCCGTACTTCGTAGGTTACAGTACTGTCCCTGGCAACTATATTCAACCCCGGAGGCTCTATTGTCCCGCCGTTGTTCTGGGTGGCGGTAATGGCATAATAGGCAAATATCCAGCCGGTATTATTTCCGCCGTCCAATGAATTAACCGCCTCGACCGAAACATCATCAATATTTTTCGAGCTCTGGACATATACCCCGAAAAAGTTCCTGTTCCCATTAGGACATTGAGGGTCAAAAAGCCACTGGGGTTCAGATGGCACTTCCCCGCTTCCGGTAAATGATATATATTCCGGTGTCGTTACCCCTCCTTCAAGTGTGACAAATCCTGTCTCTTCTATAGTAGTTATATACGGTCCGCCCCACATTTTTATGGACTTTGACGGCACTGTACAACTGAGGTTACGCAACGACAGATTCCCTCTCATAAGAAAGTAAGGGAACAAGCCGTCGGACACTTCCGGATCGGTTTCCGTTATATGCACGGTATTCCCGTTAGTTTCGAATAAGGCCTCATAATAGGCATAATTATAGTTGTAAAGGAAACTGGACAGATACATATCCTGGCCGTTGGCCTTGAAAAGACCTTCATATTTATAGAAACCTATAGCCTCTACAGGACTTTCCAGAACTATTTCACCGCTACCGGAAAAATTAGCAGTAATGATTATCGGGAGCTGTTTGCCTTCTCCTGTCCCGCCCGAATTTATACCTAGCGGCTGATCCGAGAATGAGATAAATATTAGAGCGTTCCTGTACGATATCGGCAATTCGTCATCATCGCGCGGCAGTGTCCAATCCTGGACATGGCGGAACACGGATTCGTTAGTGAAACTTCCACCAAAGACCATGCCGTTCTTGTAAACTTCGAACGTCCCTGAACCTGAGGCATTAAGGAAATTGCCCGCAACGGTCACGGGAGTTTCTCCCGATAAGATGACCGTACCGGTCCCGGTATGCACAACATTATAAAATTGGTCGCTGTCCCCCAAAGAAATATACTGGCTCCCTGAATCTTTGGTAAAATATACCGTTCCGCCATAAGAAGTGAATTCTCCGGACGGGCTTATAGAAACAAGGTCCCCGGATAGGTATATGTCAGTTACATCCTGATACAAGTAACCGGACTCTATAGATACCAGGGCTTCAACTGTAAAAGTCCTGTTAAGAGTAATCCCGCCCCCGTATCCGCTGTTCATATATAACGCTTCAACGGTCCCGGCAAAGTCCTCATCCACCGACGCGTTCTTTGAGCTCAAATAGTTAAATATCACTATTTGCCCTTCCGGCGTGACATTCCCGGTCCAGTTTGCGGCTTCGGACCAGTTTTCGGTAGTCCCGAGCCCGCTCCATATAAAGTAATTCTCCGGCAAAAAGTGCGCTTCAACGGTATGATCAGCGGTTGCACCTTCAAAGGTTATCCGGTAAGGCGAAGGATAATAACTGGGGTTCTCAAGCCCTTCATTCGTGACCATACCGTCGATCCTGACAAATGCTATATAACTTCCCGCTGAAGCCTCAATAGTGAACACCTGCCTCTGATTATGACCCACCTCTACCGTTCCGCTCGGCGTTATAGTCCCGCTCCCTATCCCGCTGGTTTCAGCCGTCACCAGGAACGGCCTTATCGCAAATACCGCTTCTATCGAATGATCCGCCGTAACCGACTCAAAGGTGTATGCATACGGCTCATTCTCGGCAACTCCTTCCAAAGTCACACCGTCAACTACCAGGCTTGACAGTTTATACCCCATGCTGTTCCTAGGGGTAACCACAAATGTCCTGGATGTCCCGTGATCTATCGAGATCACCCCCATGGGCTCTATAGTCCCCCAGTTCGTTTCCAGATCATAAGGAGGAAGCTTTGTACCCTCAGAAGTAATATAATATGTGTCGAACCAGTTCACGTTGTTCCCCGAATTCACCGAATAATAAGGGTTCATCGCTTCGGGGCTTAAATTCACCGAGTCCTGGACATCAACAAAATATATTGGCTCCTTTATGCCTTTAGGATGGATATACCAATGGACCCCTTCGCTTGAACTGCTCAGCAAGATCCTGTCGCTTATCCCCGCCTCCGAAGAGAACCTGAGCGTTCCCTCCACTGTCTGTACGCTGCCGGCTTCAAAGATCAAGCTCTTTCCTTCTTTCGTGCAGTACAGATTATAGAATGTTGTTGACCCTTCTATGCGCGAAGGGGTGCTCCCGGTGAATATGACCGTGCTGTTACTGGTCAGAGTCCCAGCTGTTCTCTTGAACCTGCCCTCTACCACCATCGCCACCTGATAGGCAGAATAGAGCGTGCCGCCGAGCATAAGGAAGCTGCCTTCCCTGGTCCCGTTGTTCCCGAGATAAAGGTTGCCGAGAAGCGTCAATGCGCCTGAATAATTAGGGCCGAGTATCAAGCTGCCGATCGCAAGGTCCGAAGGTACGTTGATGCCGCCGCTTCCGGTATTTATGTATACTTTCGCCGAATTGTCCGAAGGATATCCGTTCCTTTTGTTCCAGTTAAGGGGGTCGGTCCAAGAAAAGGTATCTCCCAAAGCGGTCCAGTTCCACTCTTCTACCAGAAGCGTGGGATATGACCTTTCTTCATCGATCGCCCATACCGTATCAAAGTTCCATGAGTTAAAGTATGACTGCTGCTTCATCTGGCTGTCTGTAAGCCCCAAGGAACCTTTGTCGGAATAATTGAAACTGTACCGGAAATAACAATTTTCAACATCATCCCCGTCATTAAAAAAGAACATAGGGGACCCGTAATAAAAGCTGTTTGTATAACAGTTGGATATTTGCCCGTTGTTGGTATACACAAATCCCCTCACACCCCAGCTGTAGGTATTGATCGCGGAGTAACAATTCTCTATGGTCCCGTTATTCGTCCCGACAAACCCCCCGCCGGCATACGCAAGGAACCATAGAGAATTGTCGATCGGAAGAAGCACACGTCTGAACTCCAGTCACGGCT
>CALFCX010000014.1 GCA_937950635.1 uncultured bacterium | reverse complement strand
AACTCGGGGCTGAGTATAGTTGAACAAAAGGATATTTATACGACCCGCGAACAGGCCGAGAGGCTTTACAGCGCGCACAAAGGCCAAAGATATTTTGAGCCTCTGGTCGAATATTTGATGTCCGATAAGATAAAAGCCATGAAGGTCGAAGGCGAAAATGCGGTAGCTGTTATGAGAGGACTTATGGGTCCTACCGACCCGAAGAACGCTCCCGAAGGCACTATTCGCGGCGATTACAGGTTCGATGACCCGGGATCAAAAGTGATAAAGAACACGGTCCACGGTTCGGATTCCGCCCAAAGCGCCGAACGCGAACTGTCGATATTTTTTGAATAAGGAGGGGATCTGCGGATGAAGAAAATATTGCTTTGCATAGCCGCTCTTGTATTGTTCTGCCCAGTTGTTCTTTCCTCGGATGTAAAGTTCCCTTCTCCAACGGGTGCCGTGAACGATTTCGCAAAAGTTATCGGACCTGTCAACAGTTCAAAAATAGAAAAACTGGCCGCATCTTTGAAAGCTAAGAACGGCTCAGAGCTCGCGGTGGTCACGATAAAGACAACCGCTCCTCTTGATGCAAAGACATATGCCGTTGAACTTTTTAAAAAGTGGGGGATAGGCCAAAAAGGGAAAGATAACGGGGTTCTCATATTGGCAGCTATAGAGGACAAACGGGTGGAAATAGAGGTCGGATACGGTTTGGAAGGCATCCTTACCGACGGATTTTCCGGCCGCACTCTGGATGATAAGGTTATACCGTATTTCAAGAGCGGGGATTTCGGGCAGGGGCTTTATGAAGGAGCGGCAACTCTTGCTGCTAAAGTGGCCAGGGAATATGACCCCTCTGCTCCGATGAAAAAAAGACAGGGTTTCAACGCCGGATATCTTTTTCTGTTGTTCTTTCTTCTGTTCCTGGCCGCCCTGATTATATCGGCAAGATTCGGCGAAAAAGCGGTTCGGGGAGTGGTATCGGCATTCGTTGGTGCGATGCTCGGTTTTGTTTTTGCCGGTATTATCGGTATTTTCATAGGTGCTATAATGGGCATTGTCTTTTCCAGGGGAGGTTTCACGAGCGGGCCTTTTGTAGGAGGCGGAGGCCTCTACGGAGGTGGTTTCGGAGGAGGCCGCGGAAGTTTTGGCGGCGGGTTCGGAGGATTCAGCGGCGGAGGATCGGGTGGCGGCGGGGCCGGAAGATCGTGGTAGTTCTTTGAAAGGAGACGGATCAATGTCCAAAAAAATGATGTGGATCGCCGGGATAGTTTTTGTTATTGTTTTACTGCTTGGGGGGATAGTAGGTACATATAACAGTCTTGTGTCAAAGGATGTTGCCGTCACCACGGCGTGGGCGCAGGTCGAAAGCCAGTACCAGAGAAGATTGGACCTGATACCCAATCTGGTGAATACGGTAAAAGGCTATCAGATACACGAAAAAGAGATTTTTACTCAGGTTGCTGATGCAAGAGCCAGGCTGGCGGGGGCTGCGACCGTAAAAGACAAGATAGCCGCGGCCGGGGGTCTTGACGGAGCTCTGTCAAGGCTTTTGGCCATAGCCGAGAATTATCCGAACCTTAAGGCCGATGCCAATTTCAGGCAGCTTATGGACAATCTGGAAGGGACAGAGAACCGGATAGCTGTTGCCAGGCTGAGATATACCGAGCCCGTGCAGGACTACAATACTTCCGCAAGAAGGTTCCCGACGGTAATATTCGTCGGTATGATGGGTTTTGACCGTTCAAAACCCATGTTCGCTGCGGCAAAAGGCGCCGAACAGGCTCCCGCGGTAAAATTCTAACAAGGGGTATTGAATGAAGATAGGCATACAGAACAAAGATATCCGGAGCGTAAAATGCGATATTCTCGCTCTTAATGTTTTCGAAGGCACGATAAGGCCTGCCGGGGAGCTTTCGGCGGTTGACAAAGCCCTTAAGGGGATGATCTCGTCAATGATCTCCGGTAAGGATATCTCCGGGGGAAAAAGCTCCCACTTGTTGCTCCATACTCACGGAAAAATTTCGGCAAAATATGTGTTGCTTGTCGGCTGCGGCAAGAGGGATGAATTTGATCTGGAAGCCGTGCGTATATACGCGGCGGAAATAATAAAGCAGGCAAAAAAGGTCAAAGCCGGGATCGTGGCCGCTGTCATTCCGTCGGATGCAGTTTCCGGCGCCGGCCCTTTTGATGCGTGCCGCAGTTTTTTGGAATCGGCGGAGCTTCGCGATTATGAATTCACCGGGTATAAGAGCGATAAAAAAAATAACGACAGGGCCTCTCTGGAAGAGATGATCTTGATCGAACATGATCCCTCATATGCCAAGACTTATAAAAAGGCAGCTGACCTGGCCCGCATATGTGCCGGAGCTGCGAATAAGGCCCGTGAACTGGTAAATATGCCTTCCAACATGCTCACGCCAAAAACTTTTGCCTCGGAGGCAAAAAAAGTATGTTTTAAGAGCAGCTTGAGATTAAAAGTGCTCACCTCCTCCGATATAAAGAGAATTGGGATGGGCGCTGTATGGGGGGTTGCCAAAGGCAGCGATAATGAACCTCTGGTTCTTATTATTGAGTACCAAGGAGCAGGCGCTGCCGCAAAACCCACGGCTCTTATAGGCAAGGGGGTTACGTTCGATTCCGGCGGTATATCGATAAAACCTTCTAAGAAGATGCACGAGATGAAAGAAGATATGGCCGGTGCGGCCGCGGTTCTTTTTTCGGTGGAAGCCGCCGCGAAGCTGAAAATAAAGAAAAATATAATAGGGGTCATTCCATTGGTGGAGAACATGCCTTCCGGCGGTGCGCTTAAGCCGGGTGACGTGATAAAGACGCTGTCCGGAAAGACCGTCGAGATAATTTCCACGGATGCGGAAGGGCGCCTGATACTCGCTGATGCCATAACATATGCGAAGAAGCTCGGAGCCTCAAGAATAATAGATCTTGCCACTCTTACCGGCGCATGTACGGTTTGTTTGGGAGATATAGCAGCCGCGGCGATAGGTAACGATAAAGAATTCACCGAAACGGTCATTGCCTCAGCGGAGCGGTCCGGAGAAAGGCTCTGGGAGCTTCCCTTATACGAAGAGTACAGAGAATACCTTAAAAGTTCCGTGGCCGATCTAAAGAACTGTTCGGACCTGGGAAAGGCCAGCACGAGCACGGCCGCGATATTCCTGAAGGCGTTTGTCGGGGATACCCCCTGGGTCCATGTCGATATTGCCGGCATTGCCAGTCTGGAGAGGGAAATAAGGTTCTTGGGCAAAGGAGCCAGCGGGGCCGGGGTTCTTACCGTCGTGAATTATCTGCTTTACAGCTGAGCCCGTGATATAATCTTTGTAATGTTTCTCGGGATAATCATTCTTCTTGTATTCGCTTTTTTTGCCGCGCTGATGTATTTGAACAGATTGCCGGCGCTCATAGCTCTTCCTCTGATGGCTGTGGTGATATCCGTAATTGCCGGAGTGCCTGCTGAGGACATAGCCGCATTTGTCATATCTGACGGTGCGGTACGGCTGAATTTAGCCATAGCAACGGTAATGTTCGGGGCAATACTTTCTCAGTTCGTGAAAAATACCGGTATCGCAGAGACCATGGTAAAAAAAGTGGCTGAACTTGCAGGAGACAATACTTTTTTGACGGCGCTCGCGATGACAGTTGTTGTGGCCGTGCTTTTCACGGTGCTTGGAGGGTTGGGCTCGGTAATAATGGTGGCTTCGATCGCTCTTCCCATAATGCTTTCAATAGGGCTTCCCAGGCTTACTGCAGCTTCTCTTTTTCTTATGGGATTAGGGCTCGGAGGCATATTCAATCTTACCAACTGGCAGCTTTTCATAAGCGTTCTGGGGCTTTCCCAGGGACAGATATTAAGATTTGCGGTCGTATTGGGAGCTCTTTCGGCAGTCACTATATTCTCTTTCCTTCTTGTTGAGGTGAAATTGAGGGGAACTTCCGTGGGGTGGGAGATAAAAAAGGACGGCGATGCAAAACCTTCCGTACACTGGCCGGCGGTATTAACTCCTGTGATTCCTATAATACTGGTACTTGGGTTCGCGGCTTACAATTTTTTTGCGAAACCTTTCCAGCCGTTCAATTTTCCGATAATAACGGCCATGATCCTCGGGCTCGTATGGGGTTTTTTCACGACATACAAAAAAGGCAGCTTGAACCTTTTGATAAAATCGGTCGTTGACGGCATAGGTTCCGTCGGCCCGGCGATCGCGATAATAATGGGTATAGGGATGCTTCTTAATGCCGTGACCAGTCCGTCGGTGATAGAATCTTTATCTCCGATAATGGCCAGAATAATACCTTCCGGTCCGGTGCTCTATGTGGTCTTTTTTACCGTTCTTGCCCCGCTTTCGTTGTACCGAGGCCCTTTGAACCTATGGGGGATGGGAGCTGGTCTGGTAAGCCTTATCATCTGCTCCGGTATACTGCCGCCTTTTGCGGTCATGGCCGCGCTGATGTCCGTCGGACAGATACAAGGCGTCAGCGATCCGACCAATACTCATAATGTATGGGTGGCCAACTATCTCAACCTGAACGTTCAGGATATCCTAAAAAGGACCATGCCTTATATGTGGATACTCGCGGCAACAGGGCTTATTTTTGCCGCGCTGATGAGTTTTTAGAAATGAAGCGGATCAGCTCTCTCTTTTTCATGGTTTTATTTTTTTTCGGCTTTCCGACGGTATCTTCGGCTGAATTTACCGGTCCGGGATATTTGCGGGAACTGTATACCATAATCATAGAGAACGAACCTTCTGGGCGCATATTGGCGATACAGAACAAAGGGGCCACATTTGAAGTCTTGGGGTCTGTGATATATCCGTGCCAAAAAGTTAATCCGAAAGGATATACCGCCAGCAAATGGGCAAAGCCCGGCGCTGTTGCGGCTACAGCGGTGAATGCGATCCACATAAAAACCTCCGATAACACCTCAGAGGCCAAAGGCATGGTTTTTTCGCTGGTCCCGTTTGAAATGGCAAGCCCTCCGAGCAATTATAATTCTTTTCTTAGTCCCGATTCATCGATCTACACAAGTATAAGGTCCGGTACATACATATTCGGGGGCAAATATTCTCCTTTTGTTGGGAATCCGGTCTTCGTACAGCGTGCAACGTCTGAAGCGGTTCTTATATGGGATGATTATGTTCCGGAGCTCGGCGACAGAATAATAATCAAAGTACTTAAGCCTCTTTCATATCCAAGAGCGATCGTTTTTGAGAACAGAGAAGGCGGGGTCGCGAAAGTGGTTTTCGGGGCCGGACAGGAACAGATCATAGGCGAGGTCTTGAAGCCCGTCCGAGGAGTGGGGAGATTCCAGGGGACAAAATATTCTTCGGTAGGCAGGATAAGGGCCAATCATACAGGGGTGATAGATATCTCAACCTCACCGGTCAACAAGACCGGCGGTTTCCAGATAATACCGTCGAACCATGCCCTTAGCCAGGAAATGGGCAATGCCTTAAAGCTTACCCAGTGGATGATAGTGGGCCCGGTACCCGGACAGGAAAGCTTTCTTGAAGGTATGCCGCCTTTGTTCTCTAGTTATTTAAGGCCCGTGTATACCAATCTTGATCTCGGATCTCCGGAATGGGTCAATGAGATTTTGAGCAGATTCATTGTGGACGTCAAATTCAAGGATGCTGATAAATGGCGTCCGATGCCGGCGTTCGATATAGATCCCGACCTTAAAAAACCTCTTCCGTCTTGGACTGCCGATGCCTTATCGGATATTGCCTATATAAGGATATTGTTCCCGGTGGATATGCGTTGAACCGGCTGTGGTTATTTTCGGCACCTTTTATCCCCCTGTGATATAATTTTCTTATTAAAATGTCCCGTAAATTTTATATAACAACCCCGCTTTATTACGTGAACGATGTCCCTCATATAGGACATTCCTATACTCAAATAGCATCGGATTCCATAGCCAGATGGAAAAGGCTGCATGGTCTTGATGTGTTCTTTCTCACCGGCACGGACGAGCACGGCATGAAAATTGCTGTATCTGCCGCGGAAAGGGGATTGTCCGAAAAAGAGCACGTTGATTCCGTTGTGCAGAGGTTCAGGTCCGTTTGGGACAAGCTGCATATCCGATACGACGGCTTTATAAGGACCACCGATGAGCAACATATGAAGACCGTTCAGGGGATATTTCAAAAACTTCATGAAAAAGGGGACATATACAAAGGTTCTTATGAGGGCTGGTATTGCGCTCCTTGCGAAGCCTACTGGACCAAATTCCAGCTTGACGGCAAAGACGTGTGTCCGGACTGCGGAAGGCCCATTGTGAGCGTGAAAGAAGAGGCGTATTTCTTCGCCATATCAAAATACCAGGACAAGCTCCTTAAATACATAAACGACAATCCCGATTTCATACAGCCCTCTTCCAGGAGGAACGAGATAATAAAATTCGTCGAAAGCGGATTAAAAGACCAGAACGTAAGCAGGACGAACTTCACCTGGGGCGTCCAGGTCCCTTTCGATGAAAAACATGTTATCTATGTATGGTTCGATGCTCTTATAAATTATATTTCCGCGATAGGATATCTTTCGGACGAGAATAACTTTAAAAAGTGGTGGCCGGCGGACCTCCACCTTATGGGAAAAGAAATAGTAAGATTCCATACGGTTATCTGGCCCATAATGCTTATGGCCCTTGATCTGCCTCTGCCCAAAAAGGTCTTCGGGCACGGCTGGTGGACCGTTGAAGGCGAAAAAATGAGCAAATCGAAAGGGAATATGGTCGATCCGTTGGCCCTTGCCGATGAGTTCGGTGCCGATGTTGTCCGTTATTTCCTTATGAGAGAAGTGCCTTTTGGCAGCGACGGCGATTTTTCAAGACAATCGCTTATAAACCGGTACAATGCCGATCTGGCCAATGATCTCGGCAACCTTTTAAGCCGCACGCTTACCATGATAGAAAAATATTTTTCCGGAAAGGTGCCGGAAGGCGCCGGTCAAAACGACCAGCTCGATGAGGAATTTTCCATGCTTACGGTGCAAACTCCGTCGGCTTTTGCGGAAAACATGGACAAAGTTGCAGTTACCGAAGCGCTGAACAATGTCTGGAGACTGATAAGCCATGCCAACTCTTATATAGAGAAAAAAGCGCCGTGGACGCTCGCGAAAAAAGGCGACGAGGCCGCATTGAGCAGGGTGCTTTCAAATCTTTTCGAATCGCTAAGGGTTGTTTCCGTGTTGATCTCTCCTTTTATGCCGGATACTTCCGCGGCCATGAGGGGCCAGATGGGTCTTCCTGGAGAAATAATCTATCAAAAAGGGTCCTGCAAAGATAATATCGGTATATCCGTTAAAAAAGGACAGCCACTGTTCCCTAAGATACAGCCTAAATAAAGATGTTAATCGATACTCACGCACACCTTACCATGCCGGAATTTTCTGACCTTGACGAGGTCCTTGAAAGGGCTTTAGATGCCGGGGTCCGGATGATAGTGAACGCTTCTTTTGACGAAGATTCATCATTTCGATCAGTCGAGCTGTCAAAAAAATACGACAATATCTTTGCATCTGTCGGCATACACCCTCATCATGCCGACCGAGTGGACCAGGGCACCATCAGGCTTCTCGGAGATTATTGTAAGAACGCGAAAGTCGTTGCCGTCGGGGAGACAGGATTGGATTATTTTGAGAACCCTGTACCGAAAGATGTTCAGAAAAAAGCTTTTGAAAAACACATACAGCTTGCCGTTGAAAAGAACCTTCCTTTGATACTTCACGGCCGCGATGCCGATGCCGATATGCTGGAAGTGCTTAAAAAAGAAGGGCAGGGCCGGATAAAGATCGGAAGAGCACACGTCTGAACTCCAGTCACGGCTACATCTCGT
>CALFCX010000013.1 GCA_937950635.1 uncultured bacterium | reverse complement strand
GTGTGCTCTTCCGATCTCTGAGTATGTAGAGAGAATGCCCGATATCACGGTGGCGCTAAACGCTCAGAATGTGGCAGGTTCTTCCCTGAAGCCGGAAATATCTTACGGCAGATTCCATGAATCAAAATACATACCGGCTACCGATACACAGCGTCATTTCATGGCTGACCGCTACCGGACGTCTTTGAGTGTCGACCGCACTTTTGACCTTGGGTTGGGAAGCAGGTTCGGGCTGTCTCTTGGGGCCGAACAATTCGCTTATGACACGGGTGATCAGAGATATACGAAGAAGGAAAATTACAATCTGTCCACCGAACTCGGGGGATGGTACAGCAACTCTCTGCGCTACGAGCGGGGTGTAGGGGATGGGAACAGCCCTTTCTTTTTTGACAGTTCGGGGTTCAATTACAACTCTCTGAGAGACACTATGGTCTTTTATCGCGGGGCATATCACAGATTCACATTGGACGGAGGGTACAACTATGTCACTAACAAGTACTTTGACCTCCTCATGAGCTACACCGCCAGGCCGAACGATGTTTTTAACATTAATATGAGTTCCGGATATGATATAGAGAACAGGCAGTGGAGAGACCTGGTCTCTTCTTTGGGTGTGATACTTCTGCCGGCCTTCAAAGACAGTCTTTCCCACACCTATGACCTGCGCAACGGCAAGACAAGATATGCCACAAATCTGGTAGAGTTCAGGGTGGGGGATACCTGGCAGAACAGATGGGACTTTAAGATCGGACATTCCTACGACGTTGCCAGGGATGCGATAATAATGCAGGAGGTCTCGGCCGTTAAGGACCTTCATTGCTGGGAGTGCAAATTCACGTGGTCAGAGTTCCGGAGGGAATATCGGCTAACTTTTGTCCTGAAAGCTTTTCCGGAAATGCCTATAGGGTATGCTTCCGGGAACCAGGGATTCTTTATTGAGGGATTGATGAATAAGTCGGAGGGGAACTAAAAAATGTCTGGCGGAATGTTAGGAAGGTCTATTTTTATCGTATCTTTTACTGCTCTGCTTATTAGCGGATGCGCGAGGACCGTTACCGTAAGGCCTGATGTCGGGAGCCGAATAAGCATAGAGATCACGTTCAGAGGCGATGTCAGCACTTCAAACAACAGATATTATATGGTGTTTGGCGGCGCAGCTCCGGTCTTCACGAATAAAAACTCGTATTTCTTTGCTCCCGGCGAGGAATATGACAGAGAAAAGCTGGATGTTTCTTCCGAAGCCGCTTATTACTACGATAATTTTTTCTCCACATGGAGCGATTTTGTAACGCTCAGGAACGAAACCTTTTATATGAATAACGGGCCTTTTACCTCTGCCGCCGACCATTCCTCTTACAGTCCGTCGCTTTTGTCATACAGGACCATCCCTTCGGCAGGTAGCGAAGCCGCAAAGAAAATAGAACTTATTTTTGACCTGAGCAAATTTCCGCCGCCTTTGCCGACGGAGCTTTATTTTAATTTTTTGAGCGTCGGGTCCGACGGCAGGCTCAAGGACCTTTTGGGCGCGACGGACAACAAGACATCAGTTAATGTGGGGAGTTCTGCCCATAATATTTCTGAGGTCCCAGATATGGCGATAGATGGCGGATTGGATATAATCTCCTGGAAAGTGGAGATACAGTAAAAGTATTAAGTATGAAGGATGAAGGATGAAGAAGGGATTATTTCTGTCGGTTTTGTCCGGACTGTTATTGTCGCTTGCTTTCCCTAAGGCAGGTCTTAGTCTTCTGGCCTGGGTAGCTCTGATCCCATTCTTTGTTGCTCTTTTTTCGGCTAAAACACCGCGCACATCGGCTCTTTTCGGGCTTGTGTTCGGTATGGTGTTTTTTACGGGCGTCCTTTTTTGGATGACCTCTCTTTTCCCGTGGATCGGCTTCTTTTCGTTACTTGCCTGGCTGCTGCTGTCAGCTCTTCAGGCCGTTTTCTTTTCCTGCTTTGCGGTTTTTTCTTTCTTTGTCATTAAAAAATACGATATTTCTGTATTAATATCATTGTTTGTCCCGATGTTGTGGATCGGGCAGGAGATACTGCGCAGCAGGGGGGAATTCGCTACGTCCGCAGGCGTTCTCGGATATACTCAGTATAAGATCCCGGTTATCATACAGATATCCTCTCTCTTCAGGGTGTACGGGGTCAGTTTCTTGATCGTGCTGGCCAATTTTAGTCTGGCGATGTTGATAATGCACAGAAAAGATTTCTTTAAGGTTAAAGATATTATCCTGTTGTCTTGTGCCGTCCTGATCTCTGTTCTGCTTTTCGGTTTTTGGAAATTGTCGGTTCCGATAAAAAAAAGCCCGGCGAACGAATTGCGGCTGCTCCTTGTCCAGCCTAACTTTGCGCAGGACTA
>CALFCX010000012.1 GCA_937950635.1 uncultured bacterium | reverse complement strand
AGCCTCCTGAAGAATATGGGATATCTGATATTGAGCTGTTATAATCCGGGTTCATTCTGCCTAAACTTGACCAGCTTGCTCCGGCATCATCGGACACGTCTACTTGCATAAGGTCAAAAGAAACTCCTGTGCTCGCGAGAGACCGCGACTCAACCTCCCACCATGTCCAGAAAGATAGTACAGAAGTAGAATATCCCAAAAGACTTATAGAAGGAGATTCCAGTGTCCCAATCTGCGAATACAAAGATGTCCCGCCGGACGGATCAGGAGCAAGCGTGTCTTGTTCTCCGATATAACTTCCTGTATCCGACTTTCCAAACCAATAACAATAATTTCCACTTTTAGCGGAGGGCAGATATCCACTATCAGGAAGAGTGACATAACCCAAATCGACAATTGTATTTTTGATCGTTTGGGGATTAAGAACCCTATTCCAAAGACCTATCGCAGAAAATCCTTTATCTGTTTCGAAATCGTCAGAAAGACCAGAAGCAGACACATCAACCGCATCCAGCCTGAAATTCTTTGATGTGGCGGACCCTGCGGTCACGGAAACACTCGCGCTCTGATTGACATACCCGTAAGCATAAACGCTGACCGTTACAGTACCGGCAGGAAGTTCGGATATAGTGTAATTGCCGTTGGAATCGCTGTAAGAGGTCTTTCCTTCCGCGACTATCCTGGCGCCTGATATAACTCCTGAACCGGAAGACGGAAGTATCTTTCCTGATACGGAACCGTATGACGATACAGGAGATATGGTGATATTATCGGCAGTTACGGTCGTGCCGGCCTGCACAACGGTGCTTACGGAGCTTCCTGTATATCCCGTTTTTGAGGCAGTGATCGAGACTGTCCCGGCCGGAAGATTTGAAAGCGTATAATCCCCGGACGAATCGGTCGCGGTAAAATGGGATGAGGTGTAAACATCCGCACCGGCTACAGAACCGCCGGCGGAAGAAACAACTTTCCCGGAAACGCTGCCCGAAGATACAGGAACCACCGCGGCTACCCATCCGAACCTGGCTATCGATACAGATACGGTACCGGATGAGACCACTCCTTCACCGAGAGCATCCCAGGCTGAAGATGATGCGTTAAGCCAATAGAAATATACCGGGTTTTCCGACGGGGCGGGCACGGATAATGTCGCGGACGTTGACAGGACCGTTTCCGGAGGGCTTATATAGACTAGAGAGACCAGTTTATACCCGTCCGGAACAGGTAAAGGCACGGATAAAAGGCTGCAATTCGTGACTACTATCGAAAGGTCCGAAGACAAAGCTCCCGCAGGTATCTCCAATTTGACAGAACCGTCCGAATTAGTTACCTCTCCCCCGCCTGGCCCTATATCGGTGGATTTACTGTCTTTTCTCGCAAGGACAGTTTTGGGAACATAAGTAGTGGTCATGGGCGCCACGTCTATGATCTTTGAGACCGATACATACCCTGACGCCGAAACGGAAAAATCCTGAAGGCCCGTAGAAGCTCTCTCCAAGGTATAAGACCCGTCAGAAAGAGTTGTCGACGAAACAGACCCGACCGTGACCGAAGCCCCGGCTATCGCGTTCAGGGAAGTATCCGTTACGGTCCCGACCACTGTCGCGCTTTGCGAAGGCCCGTCATCGCCGCAGCCGTAAAGCCCGAAAAGAGCCATGCATATTACCGCAAACAGAGCAAGAATTTTCTTCATTCTTTATCTTTCATACTATGTTCTCTCCTGAAGCTGCCCGGCGGCTTTAAGCTGCTCGTAACGCCCCACCAGATCTGTCTGCGTCTTAGCCGGAGCTTCTTCATAATGGGAGAACCTGGATGTGAAGTGCCCCCTGCCGCGGCTTATGGAGCGAAGGTCGGAAGCGTATTTTGCCGTTTCAGAGCTTGGGACAAGAGCCTTTACCACCTGAGATTTCCCGGCGCCCTGCTCCATACCCAGTATCTTTCCGCGTTTTTTGTTCAGATCCGAAACAATATCTCCCACACAATCATCCGGCACATTTATCTCCATGGTCATTATAGGCTCAAGTATCACAGGCCTCGCCTCCGCAAAAGCTTTTTTGAAACCCATGGAGCCGGCTATCTTAAAAGCAAGGTCCGACGAGTCAACTTCATGATAAGAACCGTCCACCAATGTCACCTTGACATCCATAACGGGATAGCCGGCTATCACTCCGCTGTTCATGGTTTCGCGTATCCCTTTTTCTACCGCAGGTATATAGTTCTTCGGAATGACGCCTCCGACTATCTTGTCAATGAACGTAAATCCTTTGCCGCGCGGCAAAGGCTCTATTTCCAGCCAGCAGTCGCCGTACTGACCGCGGCCTCCGGACTGTTTTTTGTACTTGCCCTGGGCCTTTGATCTGCCTTTTATCGCTTCTCTATAGGCTATCCTGGGAGCACCGGCCTCTATCTCAACTCCGAAACGCCTTTTCTGGCGCTCCAGCATTACGTCAAGATGCACATCACCCATTCCGGAAATGATAGTCTCTTTTGTTTCCGTATTGTGTGTGACAAAAAAAGTGGGGTCTTCATGCATCAGAGCGTTCAAGGCGGTCCCCATCTTTTCCTGATCCGCCTTGGATTTCGGCTTCACCGATATTGAAAGCACTGGATCAGGATACTTTGCCCTTTCATATATTATGGGTTTTGCCGGATCGCAGACGGTATCTCCTGTGCCGGTGTTCTTGAACTTGGGGAGAGCAACAATATCCCCGGCTACGGCAGCGACGGTCTCTTCTCTGTTCTTTCCTCTCATAAGGAATATCTGACCTGCCCTCTCCTGAGAATTCCTGGAAGAATTAAGCACGGAACTCGCATGGTTCAACGTTCCCGAAAACACCCTGACATAGGAAAGCTCTCCGACATGTGGCTCTACCGCGGTCATAAAAACATAGCCAGAAAAAGGATCTTTTTCGGAAGGTTTGCGTTCCGACCCGTCAAGGCCTTTAAGTACGCGCTCGTCAGAACCCGGGAGCCAGTGTTCCATGGCCTCTTCAAGAAGGCTTATCCCGATGTTCTTTACCGCGCTTCCGCACAGAACAGGATATATCTGTTTGTGGTCAACGGATTTCTGGAACGCCTCAGCCACTTCCTCATCGGATATTTCCTGGTTGTTCATGAACTTTTCGAGAAGCTTCTCGTCTATCTCGACTACTTCTTCTATGAGCATGTCCCGGTATTTGCTCATGGTATCCTTAAGGTCTTCCGGGACGGGGATCTCGATCGCCTCGCCGTTCTCGAACTTGTAGGCTTTTTTTGTCAAGACATCCACAACACCGGAAAAGCTTGACTCCTTACCTATGGGTATATGGACCGGGATCACATCCTTGCCGAAAGTTTCCCGCAAGATATCAAAAACAGCGTAAAAATCCGCTCTTTCCTTGTCCATCCTGTTCACGAATATTATGCGCGGAAGATTGTCATCATCCGCAAGGCGCCACATTTCCTGGGCTCCCACCCCGAGCCCCGATACGGCACAGGCCGTGAACACCGCACAATCGGACGCGAACAGCCCGGAAACGGCTTCCCCGACAAAATCAGCGAATCCCGGAGTGTCTATAAGATTGATCTTGTAGTCCTTGTACTCAAAGGTCATCACGGAGGTCCTGACGCTTATCTGCCTTTTTATCTCTTCCTGGTCAAAATCAGAAACAGTGTTGCCTTCATTCACCGAACCTATCCTGTTTATGATCCTGGAATTATAAAGCATGGTTTCTGAAAGTGAGGTCTTGCCGGATCCGGAGTGGCCGATCAAAGCGACATTCTTTATCCTGCCTGGCGGATATTGTTTCATAAGGTTTCTCCTTGAAACAAACTTTGGTCGAAAAGATTTTAACACACAAAGAACAAGCTTGCAAATTAATACCCTCTGTTGTAGAATATTTTCCGGTCGATCTCCCCACCCGCGTCATTCCAAAGATCGATGCGTGAGGGGCCTGTAAAAAAGGGCGCATGGAACATATAAAAAGAAAGGAGGATCGAATGAATCTCAAAAAACTTTTTATGTCCGCACTGGCCCTCTCATTATTTTTCGCCGCACAGGCCTTGGCAGCACAGGGACCTTCCGAGAATTACAACATTTCTCTTTATGAGGTCGTCAAGGTCGGAGACAACGTAATGGTGCCGGAGAATACTCTGGTAAAATCCGCCGTTTCGATAGGCGGTTCCGTAGGCGTGGCCGGCGAAATAGCCGAGGATGCCGTCGCCATAGGAGGTTCCGTAGTGCTAGGCCCGACCGCCAGGGTGCACGGCAATGTGGTTTCCGTAGGCGGAAAAATCAAAAAAGACCCGGAAGCAAAAGTCGCCGGGCAGATGAAGGAGGTCCCCATGCCACAGATGTTCTCTTCAGCTACCGACATAGGATCGAAAGTCGCCCCATCAGCTCTGGTTTTAGCACAATTGTTCGCAAGCCTGTTGACCTTTTTGGGAATACTTGCACTGGGCATAGCCGCGGGATTCCTGTTCCCTAAAAGGGTCGGCTGGGTCGCTGTCTCTATCGAGAACGCCCCTCTCAAAGCTTTTCTGTGGGGGCTTTTGTGGATAGTGCTGATACTGCCGATAACCTTCCTGCTGGTTGTCAGCATAATAGGCATCCCGTTGATAGTTCTACAGTTCGTGGTTTACGGCATAGCATTAGTGCTCGGATATATAGCCGTCAGCCAAGTACTTGGCAAAAAACTGCTGTCCAGCCTCAGAAGGTACAACCAACCCATGGTAACAGAGATAATCTGGGGCATAATATTGCTTACCCTGATAGGCCTTGTTCCCGTCATAGGGGCATTAATAAACGCCGTGGTAGGGACAATGGCTATAGGCGCCAGCTGGATGAGCAGGCTCGGCGAGGGCTAATCCCCTCTTTTATCGGTATTTGATCCTGAACAGCCCCGCATTCGCGGGGCTGTTTTTTTTGGCAAAAACATGCAAGTTTTGGCTTGTTTTGCACGATTAGTATCTAGAACGGTTAAAGGAGCGTATTATGGTAAGCACTTCCGCGATCTCAGCTTCACAAGAGCAGCGTTATACCGCGGCTGATGTTGATGAGGACGGGTACTTAACAGAAACCGAATTTGAGAACGCTTTTCCGAGCGAGGATTTCAGCGCGTACGACGCCAATAATGACGGCAAGGTGTCTAAAGAAGAATATACGGAACTTATTCTAGAGAACAACCGAGCAATGGCACAAACAATCTGGTCCATGGCCATGAAGATATTCGGTTTGGACAAACAGAAAAAAGTAGACCTTGGGCTGGAAGAATTCACTCAGTAGCCTCGCATCCCGGCCCACTTCACTTGATTTCCGGTTTATGATATTATTTATCCATGGAACTCTCCAAAAAAGAAGAGCTTATAAACAGGCTGTATGAAAAATGTGCGGCGAATAATTTCATCAGTCCGGACCTTTTCAAAAAATACAATGTAAAACGCGGTTTGCGCAACGAAGACGGCAGCGGCGTCCTGGTAGGCCTCACAAGGATCTCCACCGTAATAGGATATGAAAAGATCGACGAGGATGTGGTCCCGGTAGAAGGCCGCCTCGAATACAGAGGCAGGAATGTCAGAGAGATAATAGAAGGGATTCAGCAGGAAGATCGGTTCGGTTTTGAAGAAGTCTCATATCTCTTGTTATTCGGCGAGCTCCCAAAGAAGCGCGAATTCAAGGATTTTCTTGAGGTTTTCGCTCAGGAAAGACACCTCCCGGAGAACTTCACCAGGGACATAATACTTAATTTCCGCTCACGCAACATAATGAACAGCCTTGCCCGCGCCGTACTGGCCCTTTACAGTTCGGATCCGAATGCGGACGATCTCAGGATAGACAATCTCATACAACAGGCCATATCACTGGTCGCAAAATTCCCCGTTATCATAGTACATGCTTATCACGCCATGATGTCAAAATTCCACAACGCGCCTTTGTTCATACAGCCGCCGAACAACGATCTCGGCACGGCCGAGAATTTTTTCTATATGCTTAGAAAAGACCATTCTTACACCAAGACGGAAGCCCAGGTATTGGATGTTCTTTTGATACTTCACGCAGACCACGGAGGCGGCAACAACTCCACGTTCGCGACCAGGGTTACTTCCTCGAGCGGGACCGATTCTTATTCGGCGATCGCCGCCGCTATAGCTTCTCTCAAGGGGCCCCTTCACGGCGGAGCAAATAAAAGCGTCATGGACATGATGTCGGACATAAAAAAGAACGTAAAGGACTGGAACAACAAGGATGAAATACGTTCTTATGTGAACAAACTCCTCAACCAGGAAGCCGGGGATAAAAGCGGAAAGATATACGGGTTCGGTCATGCCGTATACACAAAATCCGACCCAAGAGCCATCGTACTCAAAGATTATGCCCTAAAGCTCGCGAAAGAAAAGAACAAGGATAACGAACTTGCCCTTTATCTCAACCTTGAGGAGATCGTGCCGCAGGCTTTTTATGATCTTAAAGGGAACGGCAAGATAATAGCCCCGAACGTGGATTTCTTCTCGGGATTTGTTTATGAATGCCTCGGCATAAGCGAGGAGCTCTATACCCCCCTATTCGCCATGGCCAGGATATCCGGTTGGATGGCACACAGGATAGAAGAGCTTATGGTCTCAAAAAGAATAATAAGGCCGGCCTACAAGAATGTCTCCCCGGCGAAGAAATACGTTTCATTGGAAAAGAGAAGATAAAGGACGAATCCTGCTACCCCGCAAATTCGAACACGAATCCGTCTATTCCGGTATTGTGCCTAAGTGCTCCATAGCTGACCTTTTGATAGGAAGAAAGCAGAGGGCCATTATCATTAAGGGCCGGGAGGTCCAGCGCCGTATAAGCTTCTGATACATATCTTGTCCCTTCAAACAGGTCATAAGGCATCCTTACCCAGGCTTTTAACATATTACCTGGCCGGCCGGTATAAACTTCATTCCCAAAAGCTATCTGAAAAGGCTTAAACAAAAGGAACCTGTCCGAATTATCCCCGCCGGCCCTCCTGACAACAATATCAAAAGACAAAGGGCTTGTTCCTGCAGGCTCCAGTCCGATGACCAGCCTGTGAGAATAAGATACCGCTTTGGACATAGAAAACGGTCTTCCGGCAATATTCATCCGCCCCGAACTTGCCTGGGGCCTCACACTCCGCACAGGAGGAAGATAGGTCCTTATAGCCGGTAGCTGCATGGTTCTCCTTATGAACGGTCCTATTAGGTTCTCTTGGTTAATTATCGTCAGAAAATAGACAGGATTTCAGAAATCAGAGTGTTTCGATCGACATAATCTTACCGTACTTGTTGTATCTTCTTATTTCGTTCACAGGGATGCCTTTGTCATAGGTATATTCGTTCATTATGTTGCCGTTGTCATAATATTCCTTAGCGGGCCCGTCCCTTTGGTCGGCCACATAATTAGCTTCTGACATAAGCTTTCCGTTATCATAATATTCCCTAACAACGCCTTCCCGAAGATCGTTGACGTACGGGATCTCGGACTGGATATTACCGTTCTCGTAATAGGTCTTGCAGAGACCGTTCTTAACATCGTTTTGATAATAAAATTCGGACCATAGCTTCCCGCTTTCATAATAAGCGGTCGCCTTGCCATCCTTTATATCCACTTTATAGTTGACCTCAGACCTTAAGTTGCCGTTCTCATAGTATTGCCTAGCGGGCCCGTCCTGGGCATTGAAGGAATAATTGGTCTCTGACATGATGGTCCCGTCGGGATAATACGCTTTTCTAAGGCCGTGCCTTGCTCCCGCGCGGTAATTGACGGAAGACCTGAGCGTCCCGTCAGGATAATACTCCTCTTCAAGACCGTATTTCGTTATGCCCTGATATTCCGTAACCGACTTCAACTTCCCGTCAGGATAATATTCCTTGAGCGTATCCGCCAAAGACATCGAGGAAACAACTGCCGCAAAGCATAAAAATGATAAAAAATATCTCAGGTCCATTCTTTACTCTCCTATTATGGGAGATTATAACATTTGTCATATGATGTCAAGAAGCCCCTTCCCGTGTATAATCTCATATTATGGAAAAGGCCCTGAAAAAGCTCTTGATGATATCGGTCCTTGCGGATAACATCCTGACAAATCTCCCTAAGCGCATGTTAGGCACAAGATATAAAATAACCGGGAAGTGCAAAAAATGTGGCCAGTGCTGCAGAGAAATATATTTAAAAGCTTCAAGAACGCAAATAACAAACCCTTTATTTTCGAAGTTATCCGTAAAATGGATAGAATGGCTGTTCGATTTTAAGCTGAAATGGGTGGATCTTGAAGATAATTACTTTGTTTTTGAGTGCAAGAACCTTCGACCTGACGGCACTTGCGGCAACTATTTCTGGCGGCCTAATATATGCAGGAACTATCCTCTTGTCGATTATTTCGATGAGCCGGTGTTTCTTCCGGGATGCGGTTACGGCTCGGAATTAAGAAAAACCGGTTAGTTCATCAGCCAAACAGCCGCGTTAAGAAGCGCGGCAAAAGTGACCCATATTATGTAAGGCCCGAGTAAAAGTGCCGCATTGACCGATAGTTTTCTGAACTGGAAAATGGTCAGCAGGATTGCCGACCAAAGAACTATTATAAGCAGGAAAGCAAAGAACGGGTCCCTGAAACCGAAGAAAACCACGGACCACATCGTATTAAGAATAAGTTGTAAGGCGAATATTGAAAGGCCTTTAGCCGCCTCGAGGCTTTCTTTTCGCTTTTTCCATATCATATACGCA
>CALFCX010000011.1 GCA_937950635.1 uncultured bacterium | reverse complement strand
GACCACCGAGATCTACACTCTTTCCCTACACGACGCTCTTCCGATCTATCTCCCATTCCTACAGGCACGGTGCTTTTGTTGACTATTACTTTGTATGCGTTCCGCTTGTCCTTTCCGGAGCCTAATGCCCCGGCTATGGTCTTTGCGGCTTTGACAACATTGGAAATATCCGCCGAGCCGTCTTTTTTTGGCGGAGTCCCTACCGCGATGAACACAACATCTGCGGACCGCGCGGCTTCTTTTATATCTTCCGAGAAGCGGATCCGTCCGTTCTTGAGATTGAATTTTACCAGGTCCTCCAGTCCGGGTTCGTAAAAATGGACCCTGCCTTCGTTAAGGCTCCTGATCTTTCCGGGATCGGTATCGGAGCAAATGACCTGGTTGCCGAGATTTGCAAGGCAGGCCCCTGTCACCAGCCCGACATAGCCCGAACCTATGACGCATATTTTCATGATTAAACATTATACCCCAAGGCGTGTTATAATTTCCATGAAATAGATCTTTCTATAGAGGGAGGCATGTCCGATGAAATGCCCGAAATGCAAGGCGAGCATTCCTGAATGGCACAAATCCTGCTCCTGCGGATACAAATTGGATTTCTCCAAAATGCCTCCTCCTCCCAAACAAACGGGCCTTATCAACGATTACGAAGCGATCATAGGCGAACATCTTGCCAGGATGATCCATCTTGCGTCCGAGACGGAAAAAAAGACCGGGGTTGAGCTTGTGGTCGTGGTCATCAGCAATACGAAGCCGATGCCTCCCGAGAACTACGCTTTTTATCTGTTCAACAAGTGGAACCTCGGCAAGAAGACCCACCGCGCGATATTGATACTTGTTTCCATGTACGAACGCCGGATAGAGACCGAGATAGGGTACGGTTTGGAGAAGTACATAAGCGAAGAAGACACAGAAAAGCTGCTCGACGACATCATATTGCCATACTTCAAACAGGGGAAATACGGCGAAGGCCTTTATGAAGGTTTAAAAGTGCTGTCCAAAAAGCTTGAGACCATACCCCCTGAGCCGCCGAAGAGCTAAGCCGTCAATTTGTTCAGGGCCTCTGCATATTTCTCCGAAGTCCTTTTTATGATCTCTTCCGGAAGCTTCGGGGCCGGAGGTTTTTGATCCCATTTTATCGAGAGAAGGTAGTCCCTGACATATTGCTTGTCAAAGCTTTTCTGCCCCCTGCCGATCTCGTAATCATCTTTTGGCCAGAACCTGGATGAATCCGGAGTGAGAGCTTCGTCTATAAGTATAAGATCGTTACCGAAGAACCCGAACTCGAATTTTGTGTCGGCGATTATGATGCCTTTTTTGTCGGCTATCTCCGAAGCCTTTTTGTAAAGAGCTATGGCAACTTTCTTGACTTTTTCGGCCGTCTCTTTTCCGATCAGATCTTTTGTTTTCTCAAAGTCTATCGTCTGGTCGTGCTTGCCGGCTTCTTCCTTGGTGGACGGCGTGAATATCGGCTCGGGCAGCTTCTGGGACTCTTTCATGCCTTCGGGAAGTTTTATTCCGGAGATCATGCCTGTTGCCTTGTAGTCTTTCCATCCGGACCCGGATATATATCCTCTGACTATGCATTCTACGGGAAGAGGCTTGGCTTTTCTTACCAGCATTGACCGGCCTTCAAGATCGGCCGCATACTTTTGGCATGAGGCCGGATATTTGGAAACGTCGGCAGTGATAAGGTGATTGCCGATTATGTCCTTGAGCTGATCGAACCAGTAGATCGATATTTGAGTGAGAACCTCGCCTTTGCGCGGTATGGGATTAGGCAGCACCACGTCAAATGCCGACAGCCTGTCAGAGGCAATGATGAGCAAGCTGTCACCCAGGTCGTAAATATCCCTTACTTTTCCCCTTCCGGCGAGCTTCAGATCCTTGAGATCGGTTTGAAAAACGGTCTTCATCGGGAGATCTCCTTTATGTTTTGTGAGAGAGGTCAAGGTTCAGTTTTTTTAGCGCTTCGGTCTCTCCGAAGACTATGAGTATATCGCCTTCCTGGACCATGTTGTCATCGGTCAGATTGAAGATAAGCTCTTCGGCGCGTTTTATCCCCAGGATCGTGACATGAAAACGCCTCCTGAGAGCCAGCTCTTTTATCGTTTTGTTAGCCAGCTTCTCGGGCGCTTCTATGCTGACTATATTTATGTGATGTCCGAGTTCCAGATAATCCAGGATGCTGTCTGACGTGAGTTTGTTGACCAGCTTTATCGCGGTATCCTGTTCCGGATATACTATCTGGTCCACCTGGAGCTTTGTGAGTATCTTCCCGTGTATCGTGTTCTGAGCTTTCGCGATGACTTTTTTTATCCCGAAGCTCTTGCAAAGCTGGCTTGATATGATGTTCGATTCTATATTGGAGCTTTCCGCTACTATGGCGACATCACAGTCGTTGACGCCGGCTTCCTTCAGCGTTGCTTCGTTGGTTATATCTCCCACGAACGCGTGCGTCACTTCGTCCTTTACGGTATCTATCTTGAGCTCGTTCAGGTCTATCACTATGACCTCATGGCCCCTGTAGAAGAGCTCTCTTGCAACTTTGCTCCCGAACCTTCCAAGCCCCAGCACCGCGAACTGTTTTTTGTCCATGACCGATCTCCTCCTCAGATTTTATGGTCTTATCCTATCGAAATACCTTCTTTGGGGTATTTTATGTCCACTCTTTTATATCCGCTTGAAAGCGCCATAAGAAGCGACAGCGTTCCGACCCTTCCTATGAACATCACGGCTATTATTATAGCCTTTCCGGTGTCCGATAATAAAGGGGTTATGCCGAGCGAAAGGCCGACCGTTCCGAATGCCGAGAATACTTCGAACGACACGGCTTTGAGGGAAAAACTCTCTATTCCGTTAAGGGCGAATATCCCTATAGCGAGCAGGGATATTGACAGGAAGAATATAGCGAACGCTTTTCTTACGGTCTCAGGGGGGATGCGTCTTTCAAAAATTATGGTGTTCTTTGATTCATGAAGGGTTGCCCAAATCGTTGCGCAGATAAGGGTGAAAGTGGTTGTTTTTATTCCGCCACCCGTACCTCCGGGACTTGCCCCTATGAACATGAGCCCCATTAGCACAAGCTGAGATGCGGTCCTCATCTTGTTTATCGCTATGGTGTTGAATCCTGCGGTCCTGGCCGTTATCGACTGAAAATAGGACGACATGATCTTTTCAAGGTTCCCGAATGCTCCCAGGGTAGCAGAATTGTTGAATTCTATTGCGTAGATCAGGATGCCCCCAAGTATTATGAGGGACAGAGTAGTACCCACGACTATTTTGGAGTGCAGGGAGAACCTTTTATTCTGCACAAGATCGGTTATGACCAAAAAGCCCAAGCCTCCGAGGATTATCAGCGAAGTTATGGTGAGGTTTACTATGATATCCCCTCTGTAAGCGGTAAAGCTGGCAAATCCGGCGGGAAGCGAGAGCCCCGCGTTGCAGAACGCCGATACTGAATGAAAAACACCGTAGAGAAGGGCCCTTTTAAGCCCCATCTCCGGAAGCCAGCGGAGGAACAATATCAAAGCTCCCGCGCCTTCGATAAGGAACACTATCGTCAATATCTTCTTCAGTATGTTAACGACTTCTTTGGCCGAGTATACATTGAGGGCCTCCTGGGCTATGAGCTTTTCCGTTATGAAAAGTTTCTTTTTGAACAGCACCATGAAGAATGTGGAAAAGGTCATGTAGCCGAGGCCGCCTATCTGTATCAGAGACAATATGACCAGTTTCCCGAACAGTGAAAAATGAGTTCCCGTGTCCAGGCATGCGAGGCCGGTAACACAGGTCGCGGAATTTGCCGTGAAGAAAGCGTCAAGGAACCTTGTTTGCGTGCCGTTAGACGAAGATATCGGAAGCGAAAGCAAAAGAGTCCCGGTCAGGATCACCAGGAGAAAGCTGAGGACTATTATGAGAGAAGACCTTATTTTGAGCATGCTTTCAGTAAAGTATCATATAACAAGCCATTGTCTTTATCAAGCCATCCTGTTGCCTGTGGGGGCTCCGGTCCCTGTGTTATAATGCTAGTAGAAAAAATACTTGGAAGGAGATATTTGATAATGGCACTTGTTTCAACCAGAGATATGTTCAAAAAAGCTTACACCGGAGGATACGCGATCGGGGCGTTCAACGTAAATGATATGGAGATACTCCAGGGCATCGTTGATGCCGCTAAGGAGGAAAAAGCTCCTTTGATCCTCCAGGTCTCGGCCGGGGCGAGGAAATACGCAAGACACGAATACCTGATCCACCTTGTCAAAGCCGCTCTTGAGACCGCAGACCTTCCGATAGCCCTTCATCTTGATCACGGCGAGGATTTCGAGATCTGCAAAGCATGTGTTGACGGGGGATTCACTTCCGTTATGATAGACGGCTCCAAATATCCGCTCGAAGAAAATATCAAGCTTACAAAGCAGGTCGTTGATTACGCTCATCCGAAAGGCGTTACGGTGGAAGCCGAGCTCGGCAAGCTTGCCGGCGTAGAAGACGCGGTGAAGGTTGCGGCAAAAGACGCAACGTACACGGATCCGGACGAAGCCGAAAGGTTCGTGAAAGAAACAGGCTGCGATTCTTTGGCGATAGCCATAGGGACGAGCCACGGCGCTTATAAGTTCAAAGGCGAAGCAAAGCTCGATATAGCCCGTCTCAACGAGATCGCAAAAAGACTTCCTAATTTTCCTCTGGTCCTTCATGGCGCATCCTCAGTTCCGCAGTATCTGGTAGACGAATGCAATAAATACGGCGGCAAACTCCCGGGAGCAAAGGGTGTTCCGGAAGAAATGCTCAGAGAATCCGCGAAAGGCGCCATCTGCAAGATCAATATAGATACCGACCTGCGCCTTGCCATGACGGCAACTATCAGGAAGATATTCGTGGAAAGTCCGGCCGAATTCGACCCGAGAAAATACTTGGGTCCGGCAAGGGATGAGATAAAGAAAGTCGTAAAGCACAAGATCGCCAACGTTCTGGGCTGCAGCGGGAAAGCATAAAAAAGCTCTGAAGAGCTGAAGCTCTGAAGACGGATATTTCCGGAACTTCAGCGCTTCAGTCTTCAGCACTTCAGGTCTAACCATGAAAAACCCATACACAAAATCACACGCTAAATCAGGATTGAATGCAAAACTGCCGAAAATAGCAGCTTTTGAGAGCCAGTTCAAAGATTATGAGGTGACAATAATCGAACCTGAATTCACATCCGTCTGTCCAAAAACCGGATTGCCGGATTTTGGCACCATAACCATCAAATATCTGCCGGACAAGTATTGTCTCGAATTGAAATCCCTGAAAATGTATTTCAATGCCTACAGGAACCTGGGCATTTTTATGGAAAATTCGGTCAACAAGATATTGGAAGACGTGGTTAGCGCGTGCAAACCGAAAAAAGCATCGGTCCTTGGGGATTTTAACGCCCGCGGCGGGATAAAAACCGTTGTCGAGGCTAAATATCCAGCTTGAACAAGTATTTGATAGGCGCCTTTTAATCATCGCATTATAGTTCAATTTCTTGGATATCGTGCCGAGCTTCCTTTCAACCCACAAGATTACAGTGAAATTCTAAAGCATAAATCCCGATATATATTGCGATGAAAATTAAGATAAAAAAAGGAAGGCTATGACAATGCTGCAAAATATATCGGCTGGCGGATTGAGGCGCGGAAATGAGGGATTGAGATCGGTAGCGCAACCTGCAGTTTGTGTAGGCAGAACAAGAAGTATTCGAATTCCGGAAATGATAAGAGTGCCGCAAGGGGAGTTTCAAATGGGCTGTCTGAGGTGGCTCCATACTCAACCCTTAAGAAATATCACGATGACGGCCTTTTCAATAGGTAAATATCCTGTAACAAACGAGGAATACCGTTCTTTTCTCACGACACTGGGGAGGCGTATTTCGCCATTGGTTGCAGACGCAAAATATTCGAAGCATCCAGTTGTGGATGTTTCATGGTTTGATGCAATGGAATACTGTCGTTTTCTTGAGGAAATAACAGGTAGAAAGTTCTCTCTGCCGACAGAAGCGCAATGGGAATTCGCTGCAAAAGGAGCGCAAGGAAGGATATATCCCTGGGGAAATGAATCGTATAAAGGACTGGTTAATTTTGATAGCAGGGGCACAACTCCTGTCGATTTGTATATGAATGGGGCTACGCCAACAGATATATTTGATATGTCTGGAAACGTATGGGAGTGGTGTTTCGATGGGAACGGGGGGTATGCCCCCAAAGATTTGAAAGATCCTGTCCAGCACAGTATGGAGCCTTTCAGGGCATTACGTGGCAGTTCGTGGCGTCAATTCCGGGACTCCACATTAATAACCATGTCCCGCAACTGCAATAGGCCGGAAGCAAAATATAATGATATGGGCTTTCGTGTTGTTGAGAATGATAAATGATCGGGCACGCATTTTGACTAATGAGGCTAAATATCCAGCTTCATGACGGTACATCCGACTTTTGTGCACCCTTCGCACCATTCTTTTTTCCTTATCATGCAGTCCGGAGGGGCTTCTTCAAGGGTCTTAAAGCCAAATCGTTTGAAGTAAGAAGGGATCAAAGTTGTCAGATATATATTTTTGTATCCTGTTTCTTTTGCGGTTTCAATGAGCATGCCAATTATTTTTTTAGCAACGCCTTTTCTTCTATGTTCCTCAACTACCCCGATCGTCCCCAGCTCGACACAGCCCGCGTGCGGCAATAATCTTCCGAACCCGATGATCTTTCCTTTTTCTTCAGCCACGGTAAATTGTTCAAAGCTCATGTCGTTGGAATCGAGGTCATATTTGAGGGAGATCGAATTTATTTCCGGCATATCGGCGGCGCTTGCTTTTCTCAATTTCATCGCAAATTGAATTATATCATTTATTTTGTTAGGATTAGACTGTAATGCACCCCTCGCCCTGTCAAGGGAGAGGGGATGGGGGTGAGGGCTGTGCCGATAGCAAAATTCAAAAATAAAAAGATCGCGGTGCTTTGCGGAGGTATCTCCGGAGAGAGAGAGGTCTCTCTCCGTTCCGGAAAACGCGTATTTGACAGCCTTATTTCCCAGGGGCTTGACGCCGTCATGATAGACACAAAAGAAGATTTTATCCCCAGACTTAAACAGGAAAAAGCGGAGCTTGCCTGTATAATGCTCCACGGCACATACGGCGAGGACGGGGCCATTCAGGGACTTCTCGAGATACTGGGCATCCCATATACGGGGTCTAAAGTTCTGGCCTCGGCCCTTGGTATGAACAAAATAGCTTCTAAGCGCGTGTGGGAGTCGTTGGGGATACCGACCCCCAAATATGCAGTGATAGACAATAGCACTGATGTAGGGTCCAGATGCAGAGAGCTGGAGAAAGTTTTTCCTTTTCCTCTGGTAGTTAAACCTTCGAGCGAGGGTTCAAGTCTCGGAGTGACCATACTTAAAGATCCTGCCGGGTTTGCCGAAGTCGTCATGGACACGGTCCAAAAATACGGAGAGATCCTTATAGAGGAATTCATATCCGGGACACAGGTAACCGTAGGCATCCTTGAATCCGGAAAGGAATTTAAGGCTCTTCCGGTGCTTGAGCTCAGACCAAAGACCGACTTTTACGATTACAACGCAAAATACACAAAAGGCATGACCGAATTCATTATCCCGGCCGGATTACCCAAGCAGGTCTATCTCAATTCTCAGGATACGGCGCTCAAAGCCTTTAGGGCTCTCGGCTGCAGAGGATTTGCCAGGATAGACATGATAGTGGACAAAGACGGCGTTCCTTATGTACATGACGCGAACACTATTCCGGGGATGACCGACCTGTCCGATCTTCCGGCGCAGGCCGCAGCGGATGGGATATCATATGACGAACTCGTTCTGCGCATACTGGAAAGCGCGATTTAAGTGAAGAAATCCGCCAGAAAAAAACGCTCCTCTTTTTTGGGTGCGGTTGCAGTTCTTGTTGCCTTGGCCGGTATCATAGTCGCACTTCTTTCACTGCCGGTCTGGAGAATAAACAGGATATATGTGGAAGGCAATAATATAGTTTCGTCCGATCTTATAAAGGACAAGGCCGAGATCCCGATGGATGAGAACATCTTTTTTCTCAATTACGGGGAGATATCAAAGCGCGTTAATGCCATACCGCAGATAAAAACCACTCAGGCTTCCGGCCGTCTGCCGTCGAGCGTTGTTATTACGGTTGAAGAAAGAAAACCGTTCGCGGTGGCCGCGGTCAGGGGCCGGTACATAGTTTTTGACGACGAAGGTTTTATTATGGAATCTACAGGCCTGAAGGACGCGGCAAGATCCCCTTCAAAAATACGCGTGTTCGAACTGCCAACTGTGGTGGGGTTACCGGAAAGATCGGTGATAGAGAACAGGCAGATAGATCCGGATACCATGAAAGCCATAGAGTTCTCGTTCAGGGCACTCGAAAAAATAATGAGCAAAAGCAAGTTTGAGCTGGAACTGGTGAGCTTTAAGGACATGAACGTTATAATCGACGATTTCATAAAGGTGAAAATAGGCTCCCCGGACGATATAGAAAAAAAATTCTTCAACCTTTCTCAAATATTGCGAAATATTCCGGATAAATCGACGATAGAATATATGGATCTTAGGGCAAAAGACGCGCCCGCGGTAAAATTCAAAAGCAGACCGTGAATGTTGTTGTATTTGCTCTCGGATGTGATAAAATAAAATAACCCAAAGGGGGAAAAATAAATGAACGAAGGAATCAAAAATTTTGCCAGCATAAAGGTTTTCGGGGTCGGAGGCGCGGGGACCAACGCGGTCAACAGAATGATAGGCGCCGGGCTCAAAGGCGTGGAATTCTGGATAGCTAATACGGATCTGCAGTCTATAAGCGTGTCCCTGGCGGATAAACGCATCCACCTCGGGTCGAAGCTTACCAAGGGTCTGGGAGCGGGCGCCAGCCCGGAAATAGGCATGAAGTCCGCCGAGGAATCCAGGGAAGAGATCGCAAAAGCGGTAGAAGGTTCGGACATGATATTCCTTACCGCCGGTTTTGGAGGCGGTACGGGTACGGGGGCAACTCCGGTGATAGCCGAAGTGGCCAAGGACATGGGGATTTTGACGATAGGCGTCGTTACCAAGCCGTTCAAGTTTGAAGGCCCTGTTAGGAACGCTCAGGCGGAGAACGGGATCGCGCTTCTTAAAGAAAAGGTTGATGCTCTCATAATAATACCGAATGACAAGCTTCTGCAGGTAATAGACAAGAAGACCCCTATAACCGATGCTTTCAAGGTTGCCGATGATGTTCTTCGTCAGGGCGTTAAAGGTATTTCCGACCTTATAACTGTCCCGGGGTTGATCAACCTTGATTTTGCCGATGTCCGGACAATAATGTCGGATGCGGGATCCGCCATGATGGGAATAGGTATCGCTTCCGGGGACAACAGAGCCGTTGAAGCGGCGGAACAGGCCATCTCATCACCGTTACTCGAAGAAACGATCACAGGTGCAAAAGGTGTTATCTTCAATGTTACCGGAGGGTCCGACCTTACGCTTTTCGAAATAAACGAAGCCGCATCTGTCATATACAATGCGGTGGATCCCGAAGCTAACATAATATTCGGTTCGGTTATAGACGAAAAGTTGCAGGGCGATATCATGATAACCGTTATCGCCACCGGGTTCAAACAAGGCGCGGAAGACCAGCCTTTCAGGGCTCCTCTACCGCTGCCGAGACAAACGGAAGCCCCGCAAAAACAGCAAAAAGGGGTTTCTCAAAAACCTTCCTCGATAGAAATGCCAGACTTCCTTCAGGGTTCGGCGAGAGCGTAAAAAAATAGAGCTGAAGAACTGAAGTTCCCGAAATGTCGGGCTTCAGCGCTTCAGCTCTTCAGTTCTATTTACAATCCTGCGTCTTTCTTGAGTGCGGCTGCTTTATCCGTATTTTCCCAGGGCAGATCAAGCTCAGGCCTTCCGAAATGTCCGTAAGCGGCGACCTGTCTGTATATAGGCCTTCTGAGATCAAGGGATTTTATTATCATCCCGGGCCTTAGATCGAAATGTTTTTTGATCAGGTCGCATATCTTTGTATCGGATATCTTTCCTGTGCCGAAGGTGTCGACCATTATTGATAATGGTTTGGCCACTCCTATTGCGTAGGCTATCTGGACTTCGCATTTAGCGGCTATCCCGGCGGCCACGATGTTCTTTGCCACATGCCTGACGGCGTAACTGGCCGAGCGGTCCACTTTTGTCGGGTCTTTACCTGAGAAAGCTCCGCCTCCGTGCCTGGCATATCCGCCGTAAGTATCTATTATTATTTTCCTTCCGGTAAGTCCCGTATCGCCTTGAGGGCCGCCTATCACGAACCGCCCGGTCGGGTTCACGTAATACTTGGTATCTTTGTCCAAAAACCCACCAGGTACAGTGGTCTTTACCACGAGCTCTATGGCATCCCTTTTTATTTTTTCCGGATCGATATCCGGATCGTGCTGCGCGGCTATAAGGACGCTGTCCACCCGGACGGGTTTTCCGTCCTCATATTCGACCGTTACCTGTGATTTTCCGTCCGGCCTGAGGTACGGCATTTTGCCGTTCTTTCTTACGTCGGCCAGTTTTTTGGAAAGCTTTTGGGCCAGGCTTATGGGCAGCGGCATGAGTTCCGGAGTCTCGTTGCAGGCGTACCCGAACATAAGCCCCTGATCGCCGGCACCGAGCTCTTCCAAGTCTTCTTTTACCACTTCTCCGCCCCTTATTTCGAGGGCCTTGTCAACGCCGCGGGCGATGTCTTTTGATTGTTCTTTTATGGAAACAAGCACGCCGCAGGTTTCATAATCGAACCCGATCTCCCTGCTTACATAACCGATGTCCTTTATGGTGTTCCTTACGATGTTAGGTATGTCCACATATGTTCCGGTCGTCACCTCTCCGGCAACAACGACCAGCCCGTTGGTGGTGAGCGCTTCGCAGGCAACGCGTGCGGGGGGGTCTTTTTCTATTATCGCGTCCAGTATCGCGTCGGATATCTGGTCGCACATCTTGTCCGGATGGCCTTCGGTCACCGACTCGCAGGTGAACAGATGACGGTCTTTCATTTTTTCAATAACCTCCAAATCTAGAATGATTTTACCCAGCCTACTACTGATTATAGTATTATTTGATAAGGTTCTCAACAGGTGGTAGAATACTATCCATGGGAAATCTAAGCGAACATTTCAGCTACCGTGATTTTGCCTGCCGCTGCGACCAATGCAAATCCGATGTAAGAGTGCATCTCGGGCTAGTGGGCGCTCTTGAAGCCATAGCCGAACATTTCAGGAAGGTCCCGAGGATATCCGAAGCTTTCAGATGCGATGCCGCGTGCGGCAATACCGGCTCAATAAAGAAGAACTCCCACAGACAGGGCAGGGCGGCACATATATATGTCGAAGGAGTGCCTTTAAACGAATTGTTCTCATTTGTAAAGGATATTCCGGAGATACGCGGTATCGGGTATTACGCGAAAGAGGGCCTTCTTCACATAGATACCCGCCAGCTCGATAAAGACCAGCCCAAAGATATCTGGGCCAAGGAGAACGGCAAGATAGTCCCGCTCACGCCCGACCTCAAGTCCAGATACGGCATTTCCTGACGCATGTTAAAGAACCATATAAGGGCCTTTGCCGATTATCTTATCAACGAGAGGAATTTTTCAGAACACACTTGCAGCGCGTACCTTATAGACCTGAAAAGGCTTGCCGCGTTCTTGGAAAAAAGGGACATCCCCGGACCCGAGGCTTTCAATAGGCACGATGCCAGGGCTTTCCTTATGGAGCTTGAAAGCGGAGGGCTCTCCAGAAAGTCCATAGCCAGGAAGATCTCGTGCTTCAGGTCTTTCTACTCGTACCTTATAAAGAAAAAGCTTGCCAGGAGCAATCCCTGGGCGGCCGTTTCTCTGCCAAAACTGCCTAAAAAGCTGCCGGGCTTCCTGTATCCGGAGGAGATAGAGGCCTTGATGGACAGCCCCGACCTTAAATCCCCGGCCGGGCTTCGGGACAAGGCCATTCTCGAAACGCTGTATGCATCCGGGATGAGGGTGAGCGAGCTGGTAAAACTCAACCTTTCGGACATAGACAAAGACGACGGGGAGATACTTGTGTCCGGCAAAGGGTCAAAAGAAAGGATCGTTCTGATAGGTTCTTCGGCCATCGTTTCCATAAAGGACTATGTAAGATACGGCAGGCCAAAGCTTGCTTCAAAATCCGGCGGCCGAGCGCTTTTTCTTGGAAGGTTTGGCGGCAGGATCACCACCAGGAGCGTGGAAAGGATGATACAAAAATACCTGCGCAGGTCGGGGATAACAAAAAAGATAACTCCTCATTCTCTGCGCCACAGTTTCGCCACGCATATGCTTGAGCGGGGGGCGGACCTGAGGACCGTCCAGGAGCTGTTGGGGCACGCGTCCCTGTCCACAACGCAGATCTACACGCATATCACCAAGGAACGGCTCAAGAACGTGTACGAAAAAGCCCATCCCCGCGCTGCCTGAAACTTTGGTTCGTTGACACCGTTTAGCGCTTGCCTGTATAATTACATTAGATGCTTCTCGATCTCAGCGGTCTGTTAAAGGAAAAAGGGGCCTGTCTCGATTATAAAGAGCAAGTTGCCGTAGATTTCCCCAAAGATGAGATCGAAATTGCCGGTCCGGTCGAGGTCGACCTGGGTTTTACCAATACCGGGGACGGTATATGGGTTCAGGGCAAGATAAGAGCTCTTGTCAACGTTCCCTGCAGCCGGTGCCTCAAGGAATATAAAGAGACCGTTACGGCAAAAGTGGAGGAAAGGCTTAAAAGGGCCGCCTCTTCCGAAGACGAGGACGTGGTCTTTGAGATAGACGAAACGGGATCCGTGGACCTTTCGGAGATAATAAGGCAAAGCCTTCTTCTCAATATCCCGATAAAAACCGTATGTTCAAAGGATTGCGGCGGCTTTCTCAAGGATATAGAGCAGAAAAAGGCTCCGGACCCGAGGCTGGCCAAGTTGAAAGAAATAAAATTTAAAGGAGAAAAGTGATGCCGGTACCCAAGAAAAGACACAGCAATACAAGAACGAACAGAAGAAGAGCCAACTGGAAAGTTAAGCCGGTCAATTTCGGTGTCTGCCAATCCTGCGGAGAGCCGGTCCTGCCGCACAGAGCCTGCCGTGCCTGCGGATCCTATCAGGGGCGCCTCGCGGTCGCAGTAAAGGACAAGAAAGAAAAGAACAAGGAGGCCTAAATCCTTGATACGGATCGCGATAGACGCGATGGGGGGAGATCATGCCCCCGAAGAGGTGGTCAAAGGGGCCGAAGGGTATCTTAAAGAGAACGATATTTCTCTGATACTGGTCGGTGATAAAGATCGTATCCACCGCCTCAAAAAAGATCCCCGCATAGACATCGTCCACTGTGACGAGGTCATAGGCATGAACGAATCGCCTGTTTCCGCCGTCAAACAAAAAAAGAACGCCTCTATAAATGTTGCCATGGAGCTTGTAAAGAACAAAAAAGCCGATGCCGTGGTATCTGCCGGGAATACCGGAGCCATAATGGCCTCGGCCCTTTTCAAGCTGGGCAGGATAGAAGGGATCGAACGGCCGGCTATAGCCACGATATTTCCCAACGTCCACGGCGGCGAATTCCTGCTTTTGGATATGGGGGCTAATGTCGACTGCAAACCCAAACACCTTGAGCAGTTCGCCCAGATGGGCTCTGTCTATGCCGAGCATGTAATGCATATAAAGAACCCGAGGGTCGGACTTCTGAGCATAGGCGCCGAGACCGAAAAAGGCAACGAGCTCACACAGCAGTCGTATCCCCTGATAAGCCAAAAACCCATCAATTTTATCGGTAATGTGGAGGGCGGGGACCTTTTTACGGGAAGGGTCGATGTAGTGGTATGCGACGGTTTTGTGGGCAACGTGATACTCAAGATATCCGAAAGCCTGTCCACCCAGCTGTTCACGATCCTTAAAGAAGAGATAAAAAAAGACCTTATTTCAAAAATGGGCGCGATGCTCCTTAACAGATCATTCAGGAACTTCAGGAAAAAAGTCGATTACGACGAGCACGGGGCCGCCCCGCTGCTGGGCCTGGACGGCATAGTTTTCAAGGCGCACGGACGCGCCCGCGCCAAGGCCATAAAAAGCGCGATAAGGGTGTGCGCCGAAGCGGTAAAAGAACGCGTGGTGGACAGCATAAGGGAAGGGATATGACAAAAAGCGCCAGGATCATAGGAATAGGTTCCTGTCTTCCGGAAAAGACCGTTACGAACTTTGATCTTGAAAAACTGGTCGAAACTTCGGATGAATGGATAAAGACCAGGACGGGGATAGCCGAAAGAAGGGTCACCGATAAAAAAACCTCGACGTCCGACCTGGCCGTCAAAGCGGCCAAAAAAGCCGTTGAAATGGCGGGGATAAACCCGCAAGACCTTGACCTGATAGTGGTCGGGACCTGCACTCCGGACACATTGTTCCCGTCGGTCGCCTGCATACTTCAGAACGAACTTGGAGCCGTAAATGCCGCCGCCTTTGATGTGTCTGCCGCGTGCTCCGGTTTTAATTATGCTCTTTCCACCGCATCCAACTTTATCGCTTTGGGAGCTCATAAAAAAGTACTTGTGGTCGGGGCCGACACGCTTACAAAATACCTGAACTGGGCTGACCGCAATACCTGCGTGCTTTTCGGGGACGGAGCGGGGGCGGTGGTGCTTGAAGCGGCCGAAAAAGGTTCCGGTATCCTTTCAAACTATCTTTATGCCGAAGGCACAGGAGGCAAATATCTTGTTATGCCGGGAGGCGGCAGCCGCAACACCCATCCCAAGGATGAAGCAGAGCGTTGCATAACCATGGACGGAAAAGAAGTTTTTAAATTCGCCGTCAGGGCGCTTGAGAACTCCCTCGTCAAGGCGGCCGAACTGGCCGGCATAGACGTAAAGTCGATAGATCTGGTCATTCCGCACCAGGCCAACATAAGGATAATAGACCACGTTGTCAAAAAACTGGGAATCCCGAAAGAAAAGTTCTTTGTCAATTTGCACAAATACGGAAATACTTCTTCCGCGTCTATACCGATAGCGCTTGATGAGGCCTGGCGTACTGGCAGGATCAAAAAGGGTGATATAATTGCTATAATCGGTTTTGGTGCGGGATTGACGAGCGGCTCGAACATAATCAAGTGGGAGGTATGAGCAACGATGGATTATCTGTTTACGGAAGAACAGAAGATGATAAAGGACCTCGCGCGTAAGATCGCCGAGGAAAAAGTGAAACCGGTACGCGCGGAACTTGACGAAACAGGGACATTCCCGTGGGAGCTCATGAAAGAGTTCGCGAAAGCCGATCTTTGCGGGCTTTACATACCGGAAAAGTTCGGCGGGTTCGGCGGCGGATGCCTTGAGTTCTGTATTGCCACCGAAGAAATAAGCAGAATATGCGGAGGGGTCGGCGTTACCTTTGCCGCTTCCGCGCTCGGGGCTTTTCCCATACTCATGTTCGGCACAGAAGAACAAAAATCCAAATATCTTCCCGATATAGCATCCGGCAAAAAACTGGCGGCTTTCGGGCTTACCGAGGCCAATGCCGGATCGGACGCGGGCGGCATCCAGACCACCGCAAAAAAGGACGGAGACTATTTCATACTCAACGGGACCAAGCAGTGGATCACCAACGGAGGCGAAGCCGAGACATATACCGTGATAGCCATGACGGACAAAGCAAAAGGCAGCCGCGGGGCCACGGCATTTATACTTGAAAAAGGCATGAAAGGGTTCGATTTCGGCAAAAAAGAGAACAAAATGGGGATCCGCTGTTCCGCCACCAGGGAGCTTGTGTTCCAGGACTGCAAGGTCCACAAATCACAGATGCTGGGCAAAGAAGGCATGGGATTCATCGTGGCGATGAAGACGCTTGACAGGACCAGGCCGGGCATCGGCGCGCAGGCGGTCGGGATAGCCCAGGGATCGCTTGACGAAGCGGTGGCATACTCAAAGACAAGGGTGCAGTTCGGCAAACCCGTGTCCTCTTTCCAGGGGGTCCAATATATACTTGCCGATATGGCCACTCAGATAGAAGCTGCGCGCGCGCTTGTTTACGCGACCGCGAGGACCGTGGATACCGGCACAAACGATATTTCCAGGGACAGCGCCATGTGCAAGCTCTTTGCCAGCGATGTCGCGATGAAGGTCACCACCGATGCCGTTCAGGTACTGGCCGGCTACGGTTATATGAAAGAATATCCGGTTGAAAAAATGATGAGGGACGCCAAAATAACACAGATATACGAGGGTACCAATCAAATACAGCGCAACGTCATCGCGCTGGCGCTCATCAAAGAACTGGCGGCCAAGAAGTAGACGGCGATGAACATAATAGTCTGCATAAAGCAGGTTCCGGATACTAATGACGTCAAGATAGACCCCAAGACAAACACCCTGATACGCGAGGGCGTGAAAAGCGTCATAAACCCGTTCGATGAGAACGCCATCGAAGAGGCGGTCCGCCTCAAAGAAGCCCATGGAGGTAAGGTGACCGTCATAACAATGGGCCCTCCCCAGGCAACCGAAGCCCTCAAAACAGCCATAGCCATGGGAGCCGATGAGGCCATCCTTATAAGCGACAGGGCTTTTGCCGGGGCCGATACCTGGGCCACGTCGTACACGCTTTCGCAGGCCATCAAAAAAGTCGGGAGTTTTGACCTGGTACTTTTCGGCAAACAGGCTATAGACGGCGATACCGCCCAGGTAGGGCCGGGTGTCGCGGAATTCCTGGATATACCGCAAATAACCTTCGCGATCAAAATAGATATCGACGGCGGCACGATAAAGGTCAAACGCCAGCTTGAAGAATCCGCCGAGATAGTCGAGACCAAAATGCCGGCGGCCGTGACCGTGATAAAACAGATAAACGAACCGCGCCTGCCTTCGCTTAAGGGGCAGATGCGCGCGAAAAAAGCCGAGATACCCGTATGGACCGCGGAAATGATAATGGCCGAGCCGGAGAACATAGGGCTCAAGGGTTCTCCGACCCAGGTGGTTAGGATATTCACGCCGCCACCGAGAGGCAACAGCGAGATGCTTGAAGGGACCCCGGAAGAAATGGCTGTCAAACTTTTCAACAAACTCAAGGAGCAGAAGATAATCTAATGGTTGAAGGCATAAAAGTAATAGCCGAAAAATGCAAAGGCTGCAGACTGTGCGTTCCCGCCTGTCCTTTCGGAGCTATAGAGATAATAGAAAAACAGGCCATCATCACGGATAAATGCGTGCTTTGCGGGGCCTGTGTAGGTGCCTGCAAGTTCCAAGCGATAGTGATAGAGAGGAAAGAAGAGGCCCCGAAACAGGACCTTTCGGCTTACAAAGGGATATGGGTGTTCGCGGAGCAGCACGAAGGGCATGTGCAGTCGGTGGCCTTTGAGCTTATAGCCGAAGGCAGGAAACTGGCAAAAGACCTTAACGAAGATGTTTCCGCCGTGCTTCTCGGTTCCGGCGATCTGAAATCCCAGGCGAAAGAGCTTATAGAGTACGGTGCCGACAAAGTTTATACGGTATCGGACCCGCACCTTAAGAACTATCTCACCGAACCTTATACTGACGTTATATCAGACCTTATAGACCGGTACAAACCCGAAATATTTTTGCTAGGCGCGACCACTACAGGGCGCGATCTGGCATCAAGGATAGCCGCGAGGATAAGGGTAGGGCTTACGGCCGATTGCACCGGACTTGACATAGACCCGGAAAAGAAGATCATACGCCAGACCAGGCCGGCTTTCGGCGGGAACATAATGGCGACGATCATCTCCCCTAACTACAGGCCGCAAATGTCCACGGTAAGGCCAAAGGTTTTCAAAAAACTCCCCAAAGACCCTTCGAGAAAAGGCGAAATAATAGAAGTAAAAGCGAAAATATCGGAAAGATCTCTGCGCGCCAGGATACTTGAGATAGTAAAATCCACTGAGAAAAAAGTGAACATAGCCGAAGCCGAGATCATAGTATCCGGCGGCCGCGGCATCGGGTGCGCCGACAATTTCAAGCTAATACAGGAGCTTGCCGATACTATAGGCGGGGCCGTCGGGGCAAGCCGCGCTACGGTAGACGCCGGGTGGATATCGCAGTTCCATCAGGTCGGCCAGACCGGAAAAACAGTGAGCCCCAAGCTTTATATCGCCTGCGGCATCTCGGGCGCCATACAGCATCTTGCGGGAATGTCGTCTTCGGACATAATAATCGCGGTAAACAAAGATCCTTACGCGCCCATATTCAATGTGGCCACTTACGGGATAGTAGGAGACGTGCTCGAAGTGGTCCCCGCGCTCACAAAAAAATTCAAGGAGCTTCTCGGTTGAAAACAGCGTTCGTATTTCCCGGACAGGGCTCTCAAAAAGCAGGAATGGGCAAAGACCTGTACGACAATTTTGAAGCGTCCCGCAAGATCTTTGACGAGGCGGGCGACGCACTGGGCTTTGACCTTAAAACGCTTTGTTTTGAAGGCCCGGATGAACGGCTTAAACTTACCGAAATAGCCCAGCCGGCCATACTGACCGTGAGCGTTGCCGCTTTCGCGGCGCTCGGGAAAATGCCCGATATGACCGCCGGGCACAGCCTGGGGGAATACAGCGCGCTTGTCTGCGCAGGGGTGCTTGAGTTCAAAGACGCGGTTAGGCTGGTGAATAAACGCGGAAAGTTCATGCAGGAAGCCGTTCCGGTGGGCGAAGGAGCTATGGCGGCCGTTCTGGGCCTTGACCGGGAGAAACTTGCCGAAGCTCTGAGAAAAGCTTCTTCGTCAGGCATTGTTGAAGCCGCCAATTTCAACAGCTCGGGGCAGATAGTTATATCTGGTTCCGCAAAAGGAGTGGAAGAAGCGGGCCGGCTCTGCAAAGAAGCCGGGGCCAAACGAGTGATGCCTCTTGCCGTGAGCGCTCCTTTCCATTGTTCCATGATGAAGCCTGCTGCCGACAAACTGGCCGCAGAACTTAAAAATGTGCCTTTTAAGGATGCCAATATTCCCGTAGTGACCAATGTTACGGCACGTCCGGCGACATCAGGTAAAGAAATAAAAGAGCTCTTGATAAAGCAGGTTACCGGATCGGTCCTGTGGGAAGACTCGGTCGGATGGATGTCGGAGCAGGGGATCGTCCGTTTTGTTGAGATAGGTCCGGGAAAGGTACTTACTGGACTTATTAAAAAGACCGTTGAAAATGCTACAATATATAACATTGAAGACAGCGCTTCATTAAAGGAGTTCTCTTCATGAGATTGAAAGGCCAGACCGCGTTCGTAACAGGAGGCGCCCAGGGCATAGGCAGATCTATCTGCGAGATGCTTGCGAAAGAAGGCGCCAATATAGTGGTTTCGGATATCAATATAGACGCTGCGCAAAAGACATCGGAAGCGCTGAAAAGCTCTTTCGGGGTCGGATCGATGGCGGTCAAGACCAATGTTGCCAGTTACGATGACGTGGCCGCCGGCATAAAGGCAGCCGCAGCCGAATTCGGCAAGATAGACATTTTGATCAACAACGCGGGGATCACCCGCGACACGCTCATAATGAGGATGAAGGAAGAGGATTGGGACCTTGTGCTTAACGTGAACCTCAAAGGGGTCTTTAACGGGATAAAAGCGATATCTCCAGTAATGATGAAGCAAAGGTCCGGCAGGATAGTCAGCATCGCTTCCATAGTAGGCCAGATGGGCAACGCCGGACAGGCCAATTATTCCGCTTCCAAAGGCGGTGTGATAGCTCTTACCAAGACAGCCGCCAGGGAACTGGCAAGCCGCGGAGTCACCGTCAACGCCATAGCCCCCGGTTTCATCGACACAGAAATGACAAAAGTCCTTCCGGATGAAGTAAAAGACAAATTAAAGGCCCAGATACCGATGGGAACTTTGGGCAGCCCGGAAGATATAGCCAAAGCCGTCGTGTTCCTTTGCGCGGACGCCCCGTATATAACGGGGCAGGTCATCGCGATCAACGGCGGGATGTATATGTAGAGAAATATCCAAGAAAGGCAGGTGAATGTAAGAAATGGACGAGAAGAAAATATTCGAGGACGTGAAAAAGGTGGTCGTCGAACAGCTCGGGGTCAGCGAAGCGGAAGTGAATGAAAAATCATCCTTCGTGGACGATCTCGGAGCCGACTCTCTGGACACCGTGGAACTGGTCATGGCGCTTGAAGAAGCGTTCGGACTTGAGATCCCGGACGAAGAGGCTGAAAAAATAAAGACCGTGGGCGATACCGTAAAATACGTGATGACCCACGCAAAGAATTGAATACAGTGAAATTACCCGAACTAAAAATCGGAAATTTGGTAGCCAGGATTCCGATAGTTCAGGGAGGGATGTCGATCCGCATATCGGGCGGCAAGCTTGCCGGAGCGGTAGCTGCTACCGGGGCTGTCGGCGTTATCGGGGCATCCGGACTTGAACATGAGGAGCTGGCGCAGGAAATAAGGACAGCAAGAAAGCTCGCCAAAGGCGGTATAATCGGGATAAATATCCTCTATGCCGCCCGCGACTTTCTAGGCATAGTTAATACAGCCGTCAGGGAAAAGATAGATTTTATCACTTCCGGGGCGGGGTTCTCGCGCGATCTTTTCAAGATAGGCAAAGAATCCAACACTCCCATAGTTCCCATAGTTTCTTCCGCTAAGCTGGCGAGGATAGCCGTGGGCCTTGGTGCGGCCGCGATAGTTGCAGAAAGCAGGGAAGCCGGCGGCCATCTGGGGACTCTCGACAAAGGGACGGAAGAACTGTTCAGAGAAGTTAAAGACGCCGTAAAAAGCGTTCCCGTAATCGCCGCCGGAGGGATCGCCGACGGTGCCGGTATTGCCAAGATGCTTAATATGGGAGCCGACGGGGTGCAACTTGCCACCAGGTTCATCCTCGCGGAAGAATGCGGGGGAGCAAAAGAATACCAGGAAGTTCATGCAAGAACGACCGATCCGAACGACGTAGTCCTTATAAAGAGCCCTGTAGGGATGCCGGGACGCGCTATCCGCACTAAGTTGACGGACGCTATGACAAAAGGGATATACCCGAAGATACCGTATTGCGACGACTGCCTTAAATTCTGCTCCAAACAATACTGTATCTTCGACGTGCTTAAAAAAGCCCAGAAAGGCGATGTTGAAGGCGGACTTGTGTTCTCGGGTGAGAGCGTCACAAAGATAAAGGACAAGGTCATAAGGCCCGCGGCGGAGATCATCAAGCAGCTGGTAAAGGAGGCCGAAGCCGTCTATGTCGGAGCGTAGGGTAGTAGTTACGGGACTCGGGGCAGTCACTCCTATAGGGATAGGCAAGGACGCTTATTGGAGCGCCCTCAAGAACGGGACCAACGGAATAGGCCGTATAACCCACTTTGACCCTTCGGCTTTTGATTCCCAGATAGCCGGTCAGGTAAAAGATATTGACCCTTCCCTGTATGTGGACAAAAAAGAAGCTCGCCGCCTTTCCAGTTTCATACTCTTTGCGATAGCGGCGGCCAAGATGGCCGTTAAGGACGCGGGGCTTGAGATAAATGACTCCAACGCTCCCAAGATCGGCACGCTGATCGGCTCGGGCATCGGCGGGATAAAGTATCTTGAGGACCAGGCAAGGATCCTTTTTGAAAAAGGACCTTCAAAATGTTCCCCGTTCATGGTCCCTATGATGATCAACGACATGGCTGCCGGGATGGTTTCCATACACACCGGTGCTAAGGGGCCCAACAGCTGCACCACCACGGCCTGCGCTTCGGGGACCCATTCCATAGGAGACGCTTACGAAATAATAAAACGCGGCGCCGCGGACGCGATGCTTGCCGGGGGTGCGGAAGCGGCGATAACCCCGCTTGGTATAGCAGGTTTCTGTGCAGCCCAGGCGCTTTCCACCACCAACGACACTCCGGAAAAAGCCAGCAGACCTTTTGACGCAAACCGCAACGGTTTCGTGATGGGCGAGGGTGCCGGAGTGGTAATACTTGAAGAGCTTGAACACGCCAAAAAACGCGGCGCCAACATCTATGCCGAAGTGATCGGCTACGGCATGAGCGGCGACGCCTTTCACATGACCGCGCCTCACAGCGAGGGCGACGGAGTTATACGCGCCGTGAACGCCGCTCTCAAGGAAGCGAAAATAGCTCCCGAGGAAGTAAGCTATATCAACGCGCACGGAACATCCACCGAATTAAACGACAAGCTCGAGACAATGGCGATGAAAAAGGTATTCGGCGAACACGCAAAAAAAATACCGATAAGCTCCACTAAATCCATGATAGGGCATCTCCTGGGAGCGGCCGGCGCGGTGGAATTCGTGGCCTGTGCGATGTCGATAAAAGAAGATCTTATCCATCCCACCATCAATTACGAGACCCCGGACCCGGAGTGCGACCTTGATTACGTGCCCAACAAAGGCCGCGAGACCAAGGTCAATATTGCCATGAGCAATTCTTTGGGGTTCGGCGGGCACAACGCCATCATTATCGCGAAGAAATTCAACGGATAGAAGGCCAAAGAGGGCCAAATAGGTAATTACTCGCACAATATTCATCCATTACCCATTCGGCCTTCTTTGGCCTTTTCCTATCCCTTTTCAACTTTGAAAAGCCAGTGTGAACGTGGTTCCCTTGCCGGGTTCGCTGTCGACTGTGAGGCGGCCTTTGTTCTCTTCTATTATCCTTTTGACTATCGCAAGCCCCAGGCCGGTCCCCTGTTTTTTCGTGGTGTAGAACGGCTCGAAAATCTTCCTGAGCGTTTCTTTAGGTATGCCCGTGCCGGTGTCCGCGACCTTTATGAACAGCTCCTGTCCGGACTGTTCGGTCCTGACCGATAATATCCCGCCCGACGGCATTGCCTCTATCGCGTTCATGAACAGGTTGAGAAAGACCTGTTTCATCCTGTTGCGGTCCGCCGTTATATGAAGGGACGCGTCCACGGCGTTATCAATGATCACGTTCTTCCCTTTGGCCTGGTCGCGTACCAGGACGATGGTCTCGTCCGCCAGGTCTTTCAAACTTATTCTTTCCGCCACCTGCTCGGCCTGTTTTGAATAGTCCTGTATGCCTTGCAGTATCAGTTTTATCCTGCCCACTTCGTTGGGGAACGCCTGCGAATAATTCTCTATGAACTCCGGCTTATCGGTGCTGAGCGGCAGCATCTGAGCGAACGCCGAGATGAACCCGAGAGCGTTCTTTGCTTCGTGCGCGACGCCGGCGGTCGCTTCCCCGAGGCTGGCCAGTTTTTCGAGCTTCAGCGATTTCTCTATTGTTGCTATCTGCTGTTCGTACAAAAGAGCGTTCTCTATCCCCGACGCGGTCTGGTTGGCGAGCATTTCAAGCAGTTCTATCTCTTCCACCGAGAAGGGGGTGTTGTCGCGCTTGGTGTCGGCCGCCAAAAAACCAAGCAAACGGCCGCTCTTTCCAGAAGACAGGCTTGGCACGCACAGATGCATATTGTCTCCGGGCATTTTTGCTTCTTCTCTTATGACGGCGGATCTTTTTGCCGACATGGCCCTTACCGCGGGGTCGTCCGGCTGGATGTGGCTGTTCTTAAAATCGCTCAAAGAGCCTTTTGCCTCAAGGCATACGAAAATCCCCTTGCGCTCGTCAAAGGCGAAAGCGGCAGAGCCTTTTAGCTTGAGCGTTACATAGGCCGACCTTGCGATGAACCTCGCGAAGTCCTCTATTGTGCGCAGTTTTTTGACGCCCTCGGCGAATTTCCTTGATATTTTTTCCGCTATGTACCTTGACCTGAAAAATGTCCTGTCCACAATACCCTGCAGAGCGGCCATAGTGGGTTCGAACAGGAGCGCCAGTATGAATATTGCGGGAATAGTGAACCACAAAGAGCTGAAGCCTGTTACAGCCTTAAAAAAGTGCTCTGACAGATATATGACGATGAAATAAAGCACGCTCATCACAGCCGTTATAAGGCCGTATATCATGCCTTTGCGGAGTATCATCTCTATTCCCATAAGTCGGTAGCGGCTTATAGCATAGAATATGGATACAACGTATACAGATGTGAGTATGTTGAACACGGGAGGATAGGGAAGATACCATGATAGGAAGTTGCTTGCTCCCCCAAGGCCGCCAAAAAAAGTCCCGATGAAAGTGTATTTTATTTGCAGTTTTGTCATAGGATCGGATTTTTTCATATAATTCCACAATATTATGTGGGACAAAATGTACACAAGCATAAAATGTAAGACTGCGAGAGAAAATATCGGACCTGGTATAGGCCACAGATCTATTCCGGGAATTGACCTCATGCCTTTTACATAGAGAGGAGTATAGACCGTGGAAATAAAAAAAATAGCGATTGCATAATTGACAAATACCCAAAATTTTTTCATTTCCTGCCCAATTAGTGCACATGTGAAATGCAAAAAGACCGGAGCCATTAATAAAACCCCTATCATGCATGTTCTTGCAAAGAACTCCGCCATTTCTTTTTCTGGAGTTGTAAGCCATGCGAAATAAAATATGGACCATTCAAACACAGCAATCAGAAAAACAAGGAATACCCTGACCTTTCTGGAATTTTGTTTGCTGAAAAGCAGAAGTGGGACAAGAAACAGGCTCAGCAACCCGTTGAA
>CALFCX010000010.1 GCA_937950635.1 uncultured bacterium | reverse complement strand
CCAGGCAAACTTCATGATGGAGATGATGAAATTCCAGTCCAATATCAGGAAAGAGAGCTACAGAAAGGGTGCAGGAGGATTTCAGGCTGCCGATGGCGATTATCCCACTCCGCCGGCACAAAGACCTGAGATAAACGGAGAACTCCTTGATGAGAAAGTATGGGACGATTACGTGACAAGAGTAAAACCCTACGATATTCAATATATTGGGGTGCATGGAATAGACCAGAGACACTTTAATGTTAATCCCCACTTAGGCACAGATAATACAGCTTTTGGTGTTTTGCACGCTTTTGGGCGCGGTAGCAGTAAATATAAGATACAAGGATTTGGTGAAGGTGAAGCGGTAGCCGAAAACATAAAAAATACAAAAAAAACACAGATCTACGATTTCTTCATGAACTTTTGGGATTTCAGCGGGTCATATAAAGATTATTTTCATGTAGATGCGGCAGATCAAAACAGGAGCAGTTTTTTTGTCCAGCCCGGAGACAAATACTCCGCTGAGCAGGATTATTATAGGGGAGATCTGAAATATGACTACGAAGCCGGACAAGAATCAACACAATACATGGACAGAAGATACGATGCTATTCCCATATATAAACCGGCTAAAACATGGAATATAGGAGGCGTCGAATATTTCAATTCGTATAACGGAGGTAAAGATATTAGCGGAATGTCGTGGGATGAATTCATGCGTTTTTATCCTACGGACTTTGCGAGTTCATTCTTTGGAAGGAACCCTGCGATATTGAAGGATGATGATATCGCTTCTATAACCGGGTATGACAAGATCAATCCCTTAACAGGCAAGACCCATTTTAAAGAAGCCGTGGATTATTTTTCGTCCTATGTAAGCCCGAGAGGAAAAGCTCTTCAGCTTAAAGATGACCAAAAGACCTATGAGCCCGTTGACCGCGCGGGATTCTATGACCTGATGATGGACCCTAGCGCTCCCTGGAATAACGGAGGTGACGGAATCGGTCAGTTCTGGTCTGGCAAAAATACGGATATCGAAAAAATGAAGACGGCTTTTTATATAGTAATACTCGCCACTGAGGCAAAGCGCAGATATCTGCATTCCATGACGCAGTGGTTCGGGCCCGGGACTCAATTTCAGGGATTTGTGGGGGATGGCTTTTCTGCACAGACAAACAGGATTGATAAGAACGGGAGCGAGACTTTACAAATCTATGTTCCCGGATCCGATGATAAAATGATCGCTTATTTTACGTCCTGGTATGGTAACAGCTGTTCTCAGAGGGGAACAGGGCAGCAGAGTAGCGGGAATAATCCATATTGGATGGCTGCCGAAGCTCCAGCCATGAGAGCGGGCTTTAATGATCTGTTCATGACTGCGGGACATGAAATGGGAGAATACCTGCATATGATATGTTCCGCAAGCACTTATGGCGTGTATTCGCAGGTTGAAAGGGATGTTTCGGCAAGATTTAAGACCTGGCTTAAGACACAATTCAATAATCTTATGGATCCGGAAAAAGTAAAGCCAACCATATTCTCAAAAATACATCCAGATATCAGCGATGAAAAGAATAAGGCTCTTTCAGAGCTGAATGATTTTGTGAGTAGCAGTGTGGACGTATCCACCAGGAATGTGTCTTCATATACCCCGGACACTAATAAGTTTGCGCTTGAAGCAAGTTTGTCGGAAATAGCAGACTCAAACATCAGCGCTTCTTTTGAAAGAAAATCCCTGAGTTATAGACGTAATCAAGTTTATGATACTAATGTGGACTCTTCGTGGCCGAGTGAAGTCCGAACTAGTTTCAGGAATTTCATATATAGCAATTCGGAAAACTATAATGCTTCATCAAAAACAATATCGGATAAAGTGGCCTTGAATTTGTCGGGACTTGGCAATCGGCAGGACTCTACGGAAACCGGTGAAACTACGATCGGTAATGCGAGAATCGTTGGTTTGGATTACTTAAAATTCCCAAATAATAGGACCTGGAGTTATACGCATGGAGAGGGAGAGGATGCGCAAACATACACATATACATTTGAACAGAATTATCTGATTGATAACAGCCATTTTGTTGAATTTGAAGTAAAGGCTAATCTAAAAGCGAACATCCAATATGAGGACGGATCTGCGGAATTCACGAAAGGACATCATATATACACGGAGTTGAGTTGGAACATAACAAACGAAGAAGACTCTGAATCGGTGGCGGTCACTACGCCTAATTTATCAATAAGGGAAAAAACAGGGGCTGATTTCAGAACAGCATATGCGAATTATTTGGCTGAAATTGAGTCCGGGGATTATGCTAAAGAGATGAGTTTGTCTACTTACAGAACTTTGGCAGGTGATTTGTCAGGTGGAACAACCGTCGACGACTATATACATCCAGATCGTTCTGCTCATCAACTCTTTGTCAACAAAGAGGATCTTTCTGATGCTATCAACGACGCGACGAGCGATAACCCGGAATTGAACAGGGTATTAAAAGGCGGTGCTGTAGCGGAGCTTTTCAGGGAATATGCTTTAGAAGACACGGATTTCAATGATTGGCGTGGAGATGGGACGGCAAAAACTGATGATGAGAATCCTTATTCTACGGCGGATTACGCAAATATGCTGTGTGATAGGCTGATGACAAAGGACACTATTACAAATCCTAACGGAAACTTTTCTAGGGTTGGAGGTTGGTACCTTAGTGTAGGGAATCTGCGAAAAGGGCAACAGGATTGGGATACATCTACTCCCGGGAATCAGCCAAGCGGTATTTACGAGGGGTTTTATGAAAATTGGTTCAAACAATATGCAGGATGGAACTCGTTCAAAATAAATGAAGAAGAGCGCATAATAGGAGATCATGAATTTGATGGGACCCCATACGAGAATGTCTGGGGCCTCAGGGTTGCGTATCTGATGCGCAATACATCGGAATATACCGTATCTTTCATCATATTCCAGCAGACCGTGTTCAGGCAAAAACTGAATGATTATCGCGAGGAAAAAAAGAGATATAAAGAGCAAAAATATGAGGAAAAACGCGAAGAAGCCATGGAAGAAATGACGGAACTCCAAAAAAAGGCGCATCTCAACATTGTGATGGCCGAGGAGCGCAAGAAGAAAGCCGAAGAGTCTCAAAGGGTCAAAAAGATGGTCATGAAAGAGGAGAAGAACAGGAAGGAACAGAAACAGGCGGCTATTGCTTCCAAGGCCAGAAAAACCGCCGTATAGGATGAGCATATGAATACTGCAGTACATGCAAATATTTTTATAGCTAAAAATCAGGCTGACCGGCCGTTTGAAAATAACCGCGACCGCGGAACAGCGGTTGAAAAGAGTTTTTTTGCGGTAGCAAAGAAGGTTTTTTCGGTTTTTGCGGCCGCTCCGACCCACGATGCGGGAAGAACAGCTCCGCTGCACTTTAAAAAGATCAAGGAAACAAGCAAAGTAGACAAAAAAAGGACCGAAGAAGACGCTCTTAAGGACATAGAAAAGCTTCTGCGCAGAGTGGAAAAGAACAAAAAGGCCGGCAGGCAATCTTAAAAAGCCAAAAAGATCATGCAAGTTTTCCGGACCGTATATCGATGAGTAAGCTAGAGGGGAATAAAGACGGAAAGGTGGTGAAACAAAATGACAGAATTAGTAGGAAGCGCTCTGGTTGATAATGCCGATATGAATACTGCAAAAGCTCTTGACGAGGGCGAAGGCGTACTTGAGGGTCTTCAAACTCAGTTAGCGGACAACTCTGTTAACGGCGGAGATGTTATAACTGTTGAAGGCGCAGGCAAAGATGGTGGGGACTTGGAGTTTAACGCCGACAGCGCGGCCGCAGGGTTCTTGGTAGGCCAAATAGCACAGAGAGTGCAACAGGGTCTTACGACAGCGGTAGCCCCGGCGACAGCGAAAGACGGAATTGCAAAGATGGTAAGCCAGAAGACTTAATTATCTTGAGGGCCTCCGGTGTAATGCCGGAGGCCTTTTTTTGAAAGGCGTTTTATGGCATTTGATTTTTATAACATAGGACTGGGCCCCCAGAATATAGCCGGGAAAGGCTCGAGCGGAGCCACAAAAGCTTTAAGCTCGACTTCGTTCAAAGAAACGCTTAAAGAAACCTATGACAAAATAGATAATATATCCCTCCAGCTTGCCGGCGACGCCGAAACGATCACGCTTGACGACCAAACGTTCGCTAAAGACAGCGCCGCGGCCTCGTTCCTCGTATCCCAAAAGCTCAACGACTATGAGCAGCTGATCACGATCATGATGGACATACTCAACAAGTTCAAAGACCTGGATAAATCCCTCGGCCAGAGCATGTCAAAGTCCTGATCCGGCCGGCCAAAAATCCCGCGCAAGTTTACCCTTACTAATACCGATTATTATATAGAAAAGCAAATTGTCGCAATACAGGGAGATATTTTGACAATGTCAGCAATAGCAGTACTTGAAACAAAAGAAGCCGAGGCCAAACAGCAGAAGACCGCGTCCGCGGCGGCTAGCCAGATACCACAGAGCGTATTCACCAAAGCCATGCTCGAAGAGATGCTGGCTGCTAAAAAGACCTCGACCGCTGAAAAGACAGAACAGGAAAAGGACAGCCCAGTTGCCGGAGCGGATGTCATCTCGACCACGATCATTTACAGGGCGCCTTCGATAGCCGCGATAAACCTTCTCGGAATATTCGGGATCAAGATAGACCTGAACGCGCAAAAAGACCGCTTCAGGGAAGAATACATGAAGAACTACGCGATGTCAAAATCCCACAACATGCTGGTGTCGCGTTTTGCCGCGGTAAAATACGGGTTTTACGGAATGATGCTTTCTTTTCTCGGGGTATCATCGGAAGAGATACTAGAGCTGCAGAAAAATGCGCGCGACGCGCTTATATCCCAGAACAGGGTTCTGATGGATGAGAACGAATACGCGGGCGAGATGCTCGAAATAATGGGCGGCCCCAAAAAAAGGATGAGGGCCGAAAGAATGGTGATAGACGAAATGCGCAAGCAGCTCATCGCTCAGCTTTCCAATTGCGGAGTCAAGGAATATTCAGATCCCGACAGGCTCATAGAGATCCAAAGAAAACAATGCCTGAGCATACTCCAGAAACTTACCGAAGAGAAAGCGGCCCTGGAATACGAACTCTCCATGACCGACATGGGTCTATGCCAGTACGGCGATGGGAAGGATACGCCTGAAAAGCTGCAGAAGCTGGAAAGATATATCACAAAGACCAAAGCTAGGATAGAGAAACACGATAAGAAGCTGGAAGTGTTTAAGAGAAAATCGAGCGTTCCGGACCCGTTCGTGTGCGCGGATGACGTAAAGATCAGCAAACGCGCGAGGAAATAAGCAATGGTAGAGAACATAGCAGCAAAGGCCGCCACGACAGAAACAGCCGCTTTGAGCAGCCAGGGACTCGTAATGATGCAGAAAGACCTGCTTACAAAGTCTGGCTCTTCCAACGACAGCAAAGACAACACCATAAACGACGCGGACTCGGCATTGAAGACACTGGATTCCGGAAGCGACGAAAAGAGTCGGACGCAGTTCCTTTCTTCCCATATCTCAAAAATGACCGAAAGGGGCTTTGATTTCGGGAAAGTCGGCAAGACCGACAGCAAGCTCAGCCAGCTTGCCCAGGAGCTGGACGATGCTCAGGAGAGCGTTTCTCCGAAAGACGCGGCGCAGATAAGCTCACGATACGCCCGCCAGCAGGGACAAAGAACTCAGCAGGCTTCCAAGCTTGCGATGCTTGCGGAAAGCCTTGAAGCGTCACCCCAGCAAAAGCCCGCGGTACAGCGTTATGTGCAGTCGTATTTTGCCTATCTGATGAGCGATGACCCCAAGATCAAGGACAGGATGAAAAAGGATGAACAGTCCCTCAGGCAATCGGGCTTTAAGGATGACACCATATTCTCACTGCAAAAACAGATAAAGACTGCCGCCCGCGCTGACATTTCGGCTCGCATAAAAGAAAACCTTCTCATGAGGGACCTGGCAGGTAACAAAGCGGAATCTATCCTTTCGCAGTTCGGAGTGGACAGCAAAGTATCCTGGACATTTAACAACATGAAGCTCGGAGGCTGGGATTTTTCGGGCGTTATGGGCGACCTTCAGACCACCGTCAATAAGTCCATGGAGCAGAACCAGAAAGAAATATCACAGTTCATGATGCAGGACCTTGAGGAGCAGATGGTCTCCAAGATGATAAAAGGCGATAAAGAAGTATCCGACCTTAACACTCACATAAGCACCCTGATGAAAATGGGTGTTAACGTGCTTTCATGGCTTTCGGAAGAGTGGTCCGAGAAAAAGTTCGACCTGGGGCTGCTTCCTCCGTCCGCCATGCCGGAAGAAACCACAGGCAAGCAGATCAATTTCAACGCGGACGGCCAAAGCGGAGGTCACAGAGGCGACCAGCAGCAGGAGCAGAGCGAAGGCGAGCTCATGATAGGCCAGCTGAGGGCTTTGTACGTGCAAAGGCTGATAAACGGCGGGCTTATGGCCAACATGCGGATGTCGTTCAAGATAAGAAGGCTGAAGAACGGACTCCTGAAAATGGGCGCGTTCTCGCAGGAGCTGGACGATAAGATAGTAGATCGGAAGAGCACACGTCTGAACTCCAGTCACG
>CALFCX010000009.1 GCA_937950635.1 uncultured bacterium | reverse complement strand
TAGACCGGGACAGCGAAGCCCTTAAGCAGTGCGAATCGGAACTTGCGGATCTTGACGGATATGTGATCTTCGTTAAAAGCAATTTTTCCGGGATAAAAGAGGTCTTAAGGTCAATGAACATCCCTCCCGTAAAGGGGATCATATTCGACCTGGGCGTTTCCTCGCATCAGATAGACACTCCACACAGGGGCTTCAGCTACGGTAAAGACGGGCCGTTGGACATGAGGATGGACAAAGAAAGCGGGCTTTCCGCCGCCGACATAATAAACGGATATTCCGAAGACGAACTTATCGCTGTTTTTTCGTTATACGGCCAGGAACATTTTTCAAAAAGAGTCGCCGCCGCCGTTATCAGGAGCCGTCCGGTGAACAGCACCGGGGAACTCGCGGATATAGTCAAAAAAGCGGTGCCGGCCAAAAGGGCTTTCGATTCGGTGTCCAGGGTGTTCCAGGCTGTAAGGATAGTGGTGAATAATGAGATCGAAAGCATACGAAAAGCGTTGCCCGATGCCATAGATTCTCTTGAAAAAGGCGGCCGGATAGCCGTAATATCGTATCACAGCCTGGAGGACAGGCTGGTAAAAGAAACCTTCAAAAAAGCCGCTTCCGATTGCATATGCGACGGAGCATTGCCTGTATGCATGTGCGGACATAAAAGAACAGCAAAGATACTGACAAAAAAACCCGTACAGCCGTCCGATGGTGAAACAGCGCAAAATCCAAGGGCAAGAAGCGCTAAATTAAGAGCAGCGGAAAGGATCTGATCATGAAAAGGTTCATGCCTTCGGTATTCGTCATAATATCAATATTGGCCCTGAACATATTCATAACGACAAAGATCGCCCACATAGGGTACCGCAGCTCCGCGGCAAAAAAAGAACTTGAAAAAATACGGGACACTAACCGTGAACTGGCCGCGAAAGTAGCGCAAAAAGAATCTCTATGGAAAATAGAAGAAAAAGCTTCCGGCAAGCTCGGGATGGTATATCCGAAAAGAATAAGATATATTACGACTTCTGCGGAAGCGAAAAATATGCGTTAAAGTCCGTTACTCCGAGAACCTGAAGCCGAACATCTGGGTATTTTCCCTGTCTGTATTGACTATAACGGCATAATCCGCGACAAAATAAGGCAATACGGCAGTAAGTCCGCCGGAAAACCTGTCGCGGTCCCAGCCGCCTCTTATGATCAGCGTCTCCGTTATCTTGGTCTCCGCTCCGTAACGCATATAGATATCCGCGCCTTTTGCCGCTTTAAGATTGCGGAACTCGCTCTCAACGGCAAAAACGGTGTCTGCAATGACAGAAGGAGAGACCGCAAGTCCAAACCTTATCGACGATGACAAAGGCACCGAATTTTTGAGCAGGTCCTGCACAAGGACTCCGGCCGTCACTTCGCTCGAGAATTTCGCTTTAAGCCCGCAATCCATGGTCCATCCTTTTGCGCTGGAACCTTCGGCATCCCAGGCGATATTCTTGTAAGTAATTCCCCAGCCCACGCCGTTCTGTCCTTTTGTACCGAAAGAAAAAGCGGTAACATCCGTTTTATTCCCGATCTTATCCTGTTTGTTCCAGTATCCCCACCCGGCCTGCGGCACAGTAACGGTGTAGCAATCGCTTCTTGTATAAGAATACGCGTCCATATCCATGTAGCCGCGGATATACTGGGTCTTTGTATCCGCTAAAGCCGCGGGATTATAGTAAATGCTGTTGCCGTCATCGCTGACGGCCACAAAAGCGCCGCCCATACCAAGCGGACGCACACCGATCCCATCCTTTACCACGGACTCAAGAAAAGTCGCAGCAACAGCGGACCGCCCGCACAACACAAACACAGAAAACACAACAATTAAAAGGGGGAAACTGATTTTTCTCGGTATGTTTGTCATGATGCTCATATAATTGTATACTATAGGCATGGAATCTTCAAACGAAAAGATCAAGGTCCGTTTTGCACCCAGTCCGACGGGCTATCTTCACGTCGGCGGCGCAAGAACGGCATTGTACAACTGGCTTTTCGCAAAGAAGAACAAAGGGAGATTCGTTCTCAGAATAGAGGATACCGACCAGCAGCGGCATAATGAAGAGGCTGTGGCAGCGATACTTGAAGGCATGAAATGGCTCGGCATGGATTGGGATGAAGGACCGCATCATCAAAGCGACAGGATCGATATTTACAAAGAGCATTGCGACAAATTGTTGCAAGAAGAAAAAGCTTATTTTTGCTACTGCACTCCGGAAGAATTGGCCGCCCAGAGAAAAGAAGCCGAAGAAAGAAAACAGGCGCCAAAATACAGCGGCAAATGCAGAAACCTTACAAAAGACCAGGCGGATCGCTTCGAAAAAGAAGGCCGCAGCAAGGTGGTCAGGCTCAAAGCTCCGCAAGAAGGGATAACGATAGTAAAGGATTTCATCAGGAAGGACGTCAAATTCGAGAACTCATTATTGGATGATTTTGTAATACGGAAATCCGACGGTTTTCCGACTTACAATTTCGCGGTGGTAATAGATGACCATCTAATGGGAATAACACACGTCATAAGAGGTGACGACCATCTTTCAAATACTCCCAGACAAGTGCTTTTGTATCAGGCCTTCGGCTTTGAGGTACCGAAATTCGCACATATACCGATGATACTGGGACCTGACAAAACACGGCTCAGCAAGCGCCACGGAGCCATGTCTGTCCTTGAGTACAGAAATATGGGATATCTTCCGGAAGCTATGGTGAACTATCTCGCCAGGCTCGGCTGGGGACACGGTGATCAGGAAATATTTTCGGCTAAGGAACTTTTAGAACTGTTCGATATAGAGCACGTCAACAAGACCTCGGCCGTTTTTGACCTGGAAAAGCTGACCTGGATGAACGCAACATATATAAGACAGATGTCCGCTGAAAAGCTGCTTGAATATTGCGACAGAGCGCTTGAAGACGCCTATCCTTTTTATAAAGAACTGAAAAAAACGCCTGAAGGCAAGGAAAGGATACTCAAAATAATAAAATGCCTGCAGGAAAGAATGAGAACGCTTAATGACGCCGTCCCTCTTTCCGACTTTTTCTTTACGGACAACATCAAATTCGATCCTGTCGCCGCGGAAAAGCATTTGAAAGAAGACGGCGT
>CALFCX010000008.1 GCA_937950635.1 uncultured bacterium | reverse complement strand
AGCACGGGGATCAGCGCTTTTTCGGCAAGCGCGCCGTGCCCTATCTCTCTGCGTCCGGGTCCGCGCAACGGCTTGACCTCGCCGACACTGTACGCGGGCATGTTGTAATGATGCATATAGCGCTTTTCGCTCTCTTCGGCGGACAACCCGTCTATTATCTGCGCATCGCCTTTTGAACCGAGAGTGACCACGGTCATGGCCTGCGTGTTACCTCTTGTAAAGACCGCGCTTCCATGCGCCCTGGGGATCGGCGATACTTCACAGGTTATCTGTCTTATCTCGTCCATTTTTCTTCCGTCAGGACGCCTGTTCTCTTTAGCTATCATGCTCCTTACTATCTTCTTCTGTATCGACTTGATAACGGCGGAAACATCGGCAGGATAGTCTTTGAGGGCCGACACAAGGGCCGCGTCCCCGGAACTTTTCGCTTTCTCTTCTATATCGGCCTTTATGACCTCAAGACGGTCCATCTGTTTTTCTTTGTCGGTTATGTTAAGGGCTTCTTTTATAGAGGATTCAAAGTTATCCTTGACGAATTTTTCGATCGCCGCGTTCGGAGAGTAAACATCATATTTCATCTTTTGCTCGCCGGCCTTTTTCTGCAGGTCCAGCTGCAGCTCGATGGCTTTTTTCAGGAATTCCCCGGCGAAAGATATGGCTTCAAGGAATTCGTGTTCAGGTACTTCTTTCGCGGCGGCCTCGATCATCATGGTCTCGTCTTTTGTCCCTGCGATCACAAGATCAAGATCGCTCTGTTCAAGTTCGCTGTTGGTGGGATTAGCTATCAATTTTCCGTTCACTCTCCCCACTCGCACGGCGCCTATGGGCCCTTCGAACGGAGCTTCAGAGATCGAAAGAGCCGCTGAAGCACCGATTATGGCAAGCACGTCCGGCATGTTCTCTCCGTCAACGGAAAGCGGCGTGACCACCACCTGAACATCATTGCGGAAACCTTCCGGAAAAAGAGGCCTGATCGGCCTGTCTATAAGACGTGAAGTGAGTATGGCTTTTTCGGTAGGTCTTCCTTCTCTTTTGAAAAATCCGCCCGGTATCTTGCCGACGGCGTACATCTTTTCTTCGTAGTCAACGGAAAGGGGAAAGAAATCTATGTTCTGTCTGGGTTTGCCCGAGACCACGCAGGTGGCCAGGACCATGGTATCACCGCACCTGACAACAACGGATCCAGAAGCTTGTGTAGCGAGTCTGCCGGTCTCAAGGGTTATTGTCTTCCCTGCGATCTCGAGCGTGGAGGTCTTTATCATCTGATCCCTAAGCTTTCGGCCAATTTTGCGTAGCGTTCAGGCTGCGACTTCCTCAAGTAGGTCTGGAGACGTTTTCTTTTCCCTACCATTTTCAGTAGGCCGCGCCTTGTGTGCTGATCTTTCTTGAAAGTGTCCAGATGCTTGGTGAGATGACGTATCCTCTCTGTAAGGACCGCTATCTGCACATCGGCTGAACCGCAGTCTTTGTCATTGATCTTGTATTTTTTTATTACAGCTTTTTTGTCCATATGTTGAGATTATAACACGGGATATCGGCACGGCGCAACAAGCAAAACAGGTCATCCGCGCCTCGGCCGGACCCTGCCGATATCCGCTTTTATAGCTCTTATAAGCGCTTTCACCGATTTGAACTTTTTTTCGTCGCGAAGTCTTCTCTTCAAGAAGAGAGTGATATTCCTGCCCGAGATATCACCGTCAAAACCCAACAAATGCGCTTCAACGGTTATGTCTCGGGCCCCGAAAGTAGGCCTGCTGCCGATATTGACCACACAATCAAATTTCTTCCCGTTGATAACAGCTTCCCCTGCATATACGCCGCTTTTAGGTATCAGTTTGTCGCTTTCCGTCTTAACATTAGCTGTCGGATACCCAAGCTCCCTCCCGCGGCCGTAACCGGGAACTACAGTACCGGCTATCATGTAGGGATGCCCCAAAAGCCTTATAGCCCTGGAAAAATGTCCTTCCCGCAAAAGCGTCCTTATCAAAGTGCTTTTTACCGGGGTCCCGGCAAGCTCTTTGTCTGCGACCGGGAACGACAAAAACCCCATGGAGACACCTAACTTTTTCAGCTTAAAAGGATTGCCTTCCCTTCCCCTGCCGAAAGCGTAATCCCTGCCTATGAATACGGCACGGGCTTTGAACCTGTCCTTTAGTGTTTTTCTCGCAAAATCTTTATATCCTGTATTCTCCAGTTCTTTGTCAAAGGTAAGCACCGCCATGGCATTGATGCCAAGTTCGTTCATCAGCATTGCTCTTTCTTCCACCGTAGTAAGAAGGAGTGGCTTTCTCAAAGGATTCACCACGCTTTTAGGGTGTGGATGGAATGTGACCACAATACACGGGAGTCCGGTTTTTTTTGCGAACGCCGCGGCTTTGGATATGACTTTCTTGTGGCCGAGATGGACGCCGTCGAACGTCCCGAGAGCGGCAACACATCCTTTGGCAGTTCTCATCGGTTATCTCAGGAAGATCGACCGCACAAGCAGTGTCGCGTCTTTTATGTAGAGTGAAGCCGGCCAGAACAAAAGCTGTGAAAGTATAAGCGTCCCGATTATTCTGCCGGCTATTATATAGAACACCATGCTCCTTACGTCGTTCTCCGGACGTTTGCCCCTTACGGCCTGATCGGTAATAAAAGCACAGGTCGGGTCCACCATAAGCGCGAGAAGCACCGTAGCGATACCGTTGACTATGCCCGAAAGCTGGCTGGCAGTGGTGCGGAATTCCGGGACTTGGGCTCCGGCATAAAGAGATGACAAGACTCCTATCGCGTAGATCGACACCATGAAAAAGTTTAAATACAGGAACACCGGCGATATGTTCTTCAAAGAGATATTTTTAAGCGAGCCGGCCGACGGCAGACGAAAAGCCCTTACTATCTTCTTTAAATTGGTCGGCCTAAGCGCTTCAAAGAACAGCCTCGGGATGGACCCCACTCTTTCGAACACAAGGATAGCCTTTTCAAAAAGATAGACAAAGTAAGGTATCAGCAGCGCTCCAAGAACGTTGCCTATGAAAGCGGCGAATATTATCACCCTGAAATTGGCCGCCAAAGAATCCGGAGTGTTGGTAAGTATGGCGGTATCCACCATCCCTCCGAGCATCGGCGCCTGCAGCATGTTCGACATCCTGGAAACAAGGAAAGCCGTATTGACAAAAGCAAGGCTTGTCGCAAGCTGGCGCGTGCGCACCCCGGCAAGACGCATGGATGAGGCAAGCGTCTCAAAAAAGTGTATGATGCCGGTCAATATGCAGACGAACAAAAGCACGCTCATATAACGCTTTTCACTTTCACTCTTGATGCGGACACGGAACTTATTTCATCATGATAGCGCCGCATGACCGTCATTGCAAACTTTCTCGGATCTATCCCGTAATCCTTAAGGCAGGAAACTTTCACGGGAGCGCCTTCTCTGGTGATATTCAGCCCTATATGTATAAGGGTCGATACAGGCGAAGAGGTCGCGACGGCTACCGTAAGTTTGCCGCTACCGTCGTAAAGGCCGTTATCTTTCCTGAACAGTCTCTTCGCACCGGACCCGCTCCGCATCTCGTCCATTATCAAAGACAGGAAAAGCCGCTTTCTTAATATCGCCTTCTCAAGGTCGGCGTCAAAATGTTCTATGATAAAGTGCAGCATCCTGTCGCTGTAGATGAACTCGCCTTTGCTCTTATCCTCCATGTCCACCATGTGTTCTTTCACGGCGGCGGCCCCGATAAAAGAAACAACGCAGTCCCCTGCCATGCCGAATTCATCAAGGGCAAAATGCGACCTGAGCTGGCTGCCGTCATAATCAAGGTTTTTTGACGCGAATTTTATTCTCATTGCTTCACGAACTTTTCTTCTATCATCTCCGGCCTTCCGGCTTCTCTGAAAGCTCTCTTTAATCTGGCGCAGCTTTCGCAGGAGCCGCACATTTTACCGTCCTTGGAGACATGATAACAGGAATAGATCATGTCGAACGGGACTCCCAGTTTTATCCCGGTATTAACTATGCCTGATTTGTTGTAGCTTTGAACATAGCTCACAAGTCTGGGGCGTGAAAGCGTTGAGACCCTGAGCAGCGCGTTGGCACAATTAACGAATTGCAGCGAATTATCCGAGAATGTAGCGGCTTCTTCATTGTTAAAACCCGATACCACCAGTTCGGCGCCAAGCGCTTCGGCATATGCTGCCGCTATGCTCACAAATACCGCATTGCGGTTCGGGACCCAGACAAGTTTGGCATTGTTCAAAAGGACGTCGGGTTTTGCCTCAAGGTCCTTTTCTGTATAGACCGGCACCGATTTCTTTTTGTCTACCAGGGAAGTTTGGGTTATATCTTTAAGCCAGTCCAATTTGACGACTTTGTGCTGAACATCATAGTAAGAGGCTATC
>CALFCX010000007.1 GCA_937950635.1 uncultured bacterium | reverse complement strand
GTACTACGCCATATGGCTATATCAATAGCATTATATCGAGGATGATTTTCTTGTGGGATTGAGCCCAAGAGGCGCCCCGAGAAGCGTGAAAACGAAACATGCGAAGGGTATGGCCAGCTTAAGATTAAGCTGTATCGACAGGTCCGCAACGTTCTCTCCCATTTTTTTCTTAAGGTCTATATAATTCTTCAGGGAGCTGAAATTCATGTCCTCGGGATTCTTGTTGCCTTCATTCAGGTCGGCCGGTGTCAGTTTTAAGACTATGTGCTGTTCGTCAAAACGTATCAGATGTCTGTATTCCCCTTCGTCCGAGAGGAAGTATGTGGTCCCGTTCCTGAATATCCATCTGTCAATGTCCCATTCCGCGGTCTTTGCGTTGATAAGCTGGCTGAGCTGTCCGTCGTTGAATTCCTGTATTATCACGCCGCTCATCTTGTTGCCCGAGGATTTTCTGGCGTAAAATATGCGTTTGAGCTGTCCGCGTTCGAGCTCCGGGATGAAAACATTCTCCCGAATTTTAGGGGCTTTTTCTATTTTTGTCTCTATAAGCAACCGTTTTGTGGCGTGATTCGCTTCCGGTACGACTATTTCATAAAAGGCCAGCGTCAAAAAACTTACCGCCAGTCCCATCGAAAGCACCGGGACCATTATCCTGTAAAGACTGACCCCGCCGGCCCTGAAAGCTATTATTTCTTTATCCGACGAAAAACGCGCGAACGCAAGTATGGAGGCAAGCAGCATTGCCATCGGGAAAATATACACTACGACCGACGGCAATTTGAAAAGGAATATCTGCGCGGCAATATGCATCGGCATTCCCATTATCACCACGGCCCTGACAAGTTCGAACATCACCATGCTTGCCGAGAGTATAAGAGTAAATGCCGTGACCCCGAAAATGAACGGGTCGAAAAGCTCCTTTATTACGTATCTGTCTATTATCTTCATGGCTCTAAAGTTTGAATTCTTCTCCGAGATATGTTTTTTTTGCGGTCTCGTCGTTGGCAATGAAGTTGGAATCGCCGGCAACCAGGATACGGCCCTTTTGGATTATGTAAGCGCGGTCGGTTATGGTAAGGGTTTCTCTCACATTGTGGTCGGTTATCAGTACTCCGAGGCCCTTATTTTTCAGGTATGTTATGACCTTTTGGAGTTCCGATACGGTGATCGGATCTATTCCCGTGAAAGGTTCGTCCAGCAGAAGGAACGACGGGTTCATCGCCAGTGCCCTGGCTATTTCAACACGCCGGGATTCCCCTCCGGAGAGCTGGTAGCACCTGCTTTTCCTAAGGTGTGAAACGCCCAGTTCTTCGAGGACCGCATCCAGTTTTTTCTTGTAATCGGTTTTAGGGACTATGTTGGTCACTTCCCAGAGCATGAGTATGTTCTCTTCTACAGTGAGCTTTTTGAATATTGATGTTTCCTGCGGAAGATATCCCATGCCCCTCTGGGCCCGTTTATGCATCGGCAGATGGGTGATGTCATCATTCCCTAGATATACATGTCCCTCATCGGGCCGAAGAAGGCCTACAACCATGTAAAAGGTCGTTGTTTTTCCGGCCCCGTTCGGTCCAAGTAGGCCGACCACTTCGCCCTTGTTGACTTCTATGGAGATCTCGTTGACCACTCTTTTTCCGCCGAAAGATTTCACCAGTTTGTCGGTTTTTATGAACATGTGAATCTCCTTAACTGTTCAAGTTTGTCAAAGGCCGCCCCGGAGCGGAGGGACCTTTCGGCCAGCTCCATCCCTTCTTTTATATCGGAAGCTTTTTTGCCGACCACTATGGCCGCGGCGGCGTTGAGTACGGCTATATCCGTTCTTGCGCCTTTTTCTTTGCACTGAAGGATGTCCGCCGCTATCTTTGCGTTCTCTTCTGGGCTCCCGCCGCTTATGGATGATAAAGGATGTCTTTTTATGCCGAAATTCTCAGGTTCTATAGTGTAGGTCTTTATTATGCCGCCGCTTAAATGCGTTATTTTGGTGCTTCCGGATATGGATATCTCGTCTATGCCGTCATTACCGTATACCACCATTGCTGTTTCACACCCCTGGTTCTTAAGCACTTCCGCCATCACTTCGGTCAATTTTCCGGAGTACACTCCCATGAGCTGGCCTTTTGTGTTCGCCGGATTGCTTACAGGTCCAAGTATATTAAAAACGGTCCTTATTCCTATTTCTTTCCTTGTAGGGGCGGCGTATCTCATCGCCTGATGGAACAGCGGAGCAAAGATGAAGCCGATCCCGACCGTGTCTATGCATTCGGCCACTTTCCCGGAAGGGATATCTATTTTTACGCCGAGCTTTTCCAGAAGATCGGCGCTGCCGCATTTGCTGGATACCGCGCGGTTGCCGTGTTTCGCTATTACTATGCCGGCTCCCGATGCTATGAATGAAGCTACCGTGGAGACATTGAACGTCCCGGAAATATCCCCGCCCGTACCGCAGGTGTCCACAAAATATTCGGACCTTAGGTCCAATTTTACAGCATGGGACCTCATTACCTTTGCAAACCCGGTTATTTCTTCGGGTGTTTCGCCTTTTATCCTGAGAGCCGTTATCAAAGAGGAGATCTGGGAAGGAGTGGCGCTGCCGGTCATTATCTCATCCATTGCTTCCCGGCTTTCGGCCAGGGAAAGGTCCTGTCCGTCAACTAGCTTCTTTATGCACTCTTTTATCATTATCTTTAGCAAATTATACCATAGGCACCGCCGTATGCTATAATGTTCAATAGTTGAACACTTATATGGACGAACACGAACATAAGATAATTTCCGAGCTTTCAAAGAACGCCGCCGCTTCGCAGAGGCATCTTTCAAAAGTTTCCGACCTGTCTTTAGGCATGGTCAATATAGTTCTTCACAGATTGATCGAAAAAGGGTATATGAAGATAAAACAGCTGGACGGCAGAAAAGTCCAATATATACTTACCCCGAAAGGCTTTGCCGAAAAAGTTAAGAGATCTAAGCAGTACGTCAAGAACACGATCTCCCTTATCTCCACTATGAAAGAAGCCGTTAAGAAGATAATAGCCGATTATAATTCCGGCGGAGTGAAAAATTTCTGTGTTCTCGGCAAAGGAGAGCTTTTGTCCGTAATAGGAATAGCCGTCCAGGAGCTTGGTATGGATGATATCAGGTTGTTCCACGCGGAGGACGCTTCCAAGATAAGCCCGGATGCCGAGGTGGTCTTCTGTATAAGTGAACTGCCGCAATCAAAGAGCGGAAAGCAGGAATTTGTTGATATAATGCAGAAGATAGCCGAAACCGTCGGTTAAGGGCAAAAGGACAATATGAAGGTACAAATGCTCGATCTCAAGGCCGAATATGCATCCATAAAAGCGGAGGTGGACCCGGCTTTATCCTCGGTGCTTTCAAGCGGGGCATTCATACTCGGGCCTAATGTTTCGGCCTTTGAAAAAGAATTCGCGCAGTACATAGGGACGAAATATGCCGTGGGGGTTGCTTCAGGTACGGATGCGCTTTTTCTTTCTTTGAAAGCTCTAGGCATAGGCGCGGGGGACGAGGTCATAACTTCTCCTCTTACTTTTTTTGCTACTTCCGAAGCTATTTCCTATACCGGTGCGAGACCTGTTTTCGTGGATGCCGACCCGGCCACTCACAATATCGACGCGTCAAAGATAGAAAAGGCCGTTTCAAAGAGGACAAAAGCCATAATCCCCGTGCATTTATGGGGCCTTCCGGCCGATATGGACCCGGTAATGGAGATCGCGGATAAGCACGGGCTCCCTGTGGTGGAAGACTGCGCCCAATCGGCGGGAGCACAGTATGCCGGAAAAAAGACAGGCTCTTTCGGCGCTGCAGGGTGTTTTTCTTTTTTTCCGACCAAAAATCTCGGGTGCTACGGCGACGGAGGGATGATAACCACAAATGACAGTGCCGTCCATGAAAAACTTAAGTTACTTCATCTGCATGGCAGCAGATCGCGCGGCGTACATGAGATGATAGGGTATAACAGCCGTCTTGATGAGATACAAGCCGCGATACTCAGGATAAAGCTCAAAAGACTGGATCTTTGGAACGAAACGAGAAGAAAGAACGCTGCTTACTATACCTCAGTTCTCTCAAAGCTGGGAGTCAAATGTCCGGTTGAACCGGAAGGGTCAACGCATGTTTATCACCAATATACCATCGAGATAGATAACAGAGAAAAAATGATCGAAGCATTGCAGCCAAGCGGTGTTTCCGCATTTGTGTACTATCCGAACCCTCTGCACCTGCAAAAGGCCTATGATGATCTGGGGTATAAAAAAGGGGATATGCCCGTGAGCGAAAAAATAGGCGAGAGGATGCTTTCGATCCCCATACATCCGTTCCTTTCGGACAGCGACAGAAATGCCGTTGCGCAGGCGTTACAAGAAGTTCTTCAAAAAATATAGGCAAGCCCGAAAGCGCATAGCCGCACCGGAGAATTCGCGTTGAGCCCCAGGCTGTAACCCAAGTTCATCGCCAGCCATTCCCTTACGACTTTTTTCGTGCCGAATTGTATTACCTGCGGGTTCGGGGTCTCTGAAGTGTCAAGATTGTACTCAAAAATAATGTCAGCTCCTATTTCTTCCGCAGGAAGTATCGCGGCAAAAGAGGATATAGTGTACCAGTCAAGGAGATTGTTGGCATTCCAGCCGCCGCTTTTTGTCAGGCCTATCCTGTAATGGGTATCGACATTGCCGACTTTTTTGGAGTACATCAAAGAACCGGAAAAATTCACCATGCCTTTGATTATCCTTTTTGAAATAGGGTTATTCTCTATCCCGGCGTCGAACCTGGCCGAAAAACCTTCCCTCGACACATATCCGGGCAGACCCCATTTTGCGCGCAGAAAGGAGCTGTCCAACCCGGAGAACTGAGGTATCAGGACCGGAAGATTGAGCCCGATATCAAAATTGCTGTCAACTCCTTTTTTTATTTGGAATCCGAACGAGCCGACGTGCGAAGCATCAGTGTTCTTTACGGATGAATAGTAAACCTCTATCTGTGTCTTTCCGACATCCACGGGATCATAATCGTCCGCGACTAAGGGGTTTATTGCAAAGCACGGCATACTGAAACAGGCGCATAGTATCAGCAATGCGGAAAATAATGCGGTTCTTTTCATGTTTATTGGATTATTGCATTATTTGTATGTCGATGCAAGGAATGTGCTATTATGTGCTATAATTAAAAAGTCGAGTTTAATGATCAGAGAGTAAAGAACATCTGCATCTTTTTCTTGAGAGAATCCTCAAAAAGTTCCTCAGAGTCATTAATCAGCAGAGAAAATAAATTCAAGGAGAATCTCTTACATGAAGAGCATATTCGTAGGCAACCTTCCCTGGTCAGCCACAGATGCCGAGCTTTCAGCAAAATTTTCTGAACACGGCAATGTGATATCCGCCAGGATAGTTACCGATAAGTTCACGGGTAAATCCCGCGGATTCGGATTTGTTGATATGGAAGACGCCGATGCCCAAAAAGCTATAACCGCGATGAGCGGCCAAAAGTGGGGCGACCGCGAAATGACAGTCAACGAAGCCAAACCGAAGTCTGACAGCCGCGACAGAAACAGCGGCGGCAGACGTTCGTTCGATCGTTATTGATAAATAACCTTTAGAACGGGAACATGGGCCCGCACCTTGGGAACGAGGTGCGGGCCTTTTTGTGCTATTATCTTTGTTTGGGGGTAAGTTCTGTGGAAGAAGTAGGCGTTGTTAAAGATATCCGTGACGGCAAAATGGTCGTTGAAATAGAACGAAAAAGCGCGTGTTCTTCGTGCAGGATGTGCGCGATGTCGTGTGAAGGCGAAAAGATAGGGTTGGAGCTTGAGAACTCGATAGGGGCCGTGAATGGAGATAAAGTTGTTCTTGATCTGCCAGGGAGTTCGATATTGTTTGCTTCTGTCCTGGTATACGCTGTCCCGCTCGCGTTCTTTATGATGGGGATGGCGGCCGGAAATCATATTTTCGGCGGGGACCAGGCGCTTGTTCTGGTTTGTGGTATCATGTTTATGGCCGTCGGTTTTTTTATCGTGAAGCTGGTCGATAAAAAACTCGGCAGCAGCGGTTCTATAAATATAAAAGCGAGGAAAATATAGTTTGTTCGGACGCAATACTTTCAAGGGCGGTATCCATCCCAAAGGAAATAAAAGCATTTCTCAGGACCTTTCGATAAAAGATATGCCCCTTGCCGCCGAGATAGTTATCCCATTGAGCCAGCATGCCGGAGCCCCTGCGGAGCCTCTCGTGAAAAAAGGCGATAAGGTGCTGAGAGGCCAGAAGATAGGAGAAGCAAAAGGCTTCATCAGCGCCTGTATACATTCATCCACCTCCGGGGAAGTGACCGATGTAAAGAATTATCCTCATCCTCTGGGACGGAATGTCATTTCGGTGTTCATAAAACCTGACGGTGAAGACAAATGGGCCTGTCTTCCTTCCGGAGAGGACCTTGAAAAGATCTCAAAGGAAGACATAATTTCAAGAATCAAAGAGGCCGGTATCGTCGGGCTGGGCGGCGCGGCTTTCCCGACGCATGTAAAACTTTCTCCGCCAAAGGGCAGCAAAATAGATACCCTGATAATCAATGCTGTGGAATGCGAACCATATCTTACGGCTGATTACCGGCTTATGCTCGAAGAGACCGAAAAAGTAATACTGGGGACGCGCATCTTCCTGAAAGCTCTCGGAATAGAACGCGCGGTCATAGCGGTTGAGAGCAACAAACCAAAAGCCATCCAAAAGCTGTCCTCTTTGATCGGGAAAGATAAACAAATAGAGCTTATGGTTATGGAAACAAAATATCCCCAGGGTTCGGAAAAGCAGCTTATAGAAGCCCTTACAAAAAGGGAAGTTCCGATAGGTAAATTGCCGCTGGATGTAGGTGTTGTGGTGCAGAATGTGGGGACCGCGTGCGCGTCTGTCGATGCCGTGATCGGCGGCAGACCTCTTATAGACAGGGTCCTTACCGTTACAGGCAGCAATGTGAAGCAGCCGTCCAATCTCAGGGTCAGGCTAGGGACCAAATTTTCCGATGTTATAAGTTTCTGCGGCGGTACTTTTGAAGACCCGAAGAAAGTCATAATGGGCGGTCCTATGATGGGGATCGCCGTGCCTGGTATCGAAGTGCCCGTGATAAAAGGGACCTCAGGGATACTTTTGCTTAAGAACAGCGAAGTATCGTTCGAAGAACCGGGCCCGTGCATAAGGTGCGGAAAATGTGTTGATGTATGTCCTATGGGACTGGCGCCCGGCAGATTCGTGGAATACGGGGAAACCAAAGACCTTGACAGCGCTTTGGAAGACAGCATAATGAATTGCATGGAATGCGGCTCCTGCAGCTTTTCATGTCCGGCCAGAAGGCCGATGGTCCACTGGATAAAGCTGGTTAAATCACAGATAGCTAAACAGAAGAAATAACGGGAGTTGCAAGACAAATAAATGGAACAGATAAGCAAAGAGAATAAGCTGTTGGCGATGACCATATCGCCGCATATTTATGACAGACAGACCACAAGGTCCATAATGCGCGACGTTTTTATAGCTTTGGTCCCGGCGATGCTCGCGGCGTTCTATTTCTTCGGTATGAGAGCTCTTTTGGTTGTTCTTGTGAGCCTGGTCGGTTGCATACTTTCCGAAATAGCTTTCAAAAAACTGACAAAACAAAAAGGCCCGTTGCTTGACGGGAGCGCCGGAGTAACCGCGGTCCTCTTTGCTTTCTGTGTGCCTTCAACCCTTCCTTTATATATGGTGTTCTTCGGTGCGTGCGTCGGCATAATAGTGGGCAAGATGGTGTTCGGCGGTCTGGGCTACAATATATTCAATCCCGCCCTGGTAGGAAGGGCTGTTGTAATGGCATCCTGGACCCAGAGCATGACCACATGGCCGGCCCAGAACGCGATGTTCCTGGGTATCTATGATGCCGTCACCCGTGCCACGCCGCTTGCCGGCTTGAAAATAGGGCAGTATACGGCCGGATATATGGACCTTTTTCTCGGGAATGTCGGAGGTTCTCTCGGTGAAACAAGCGCTCTGGCATTATTACTCGGAGGCGTCTACCTTATATTAAGGAAGGTCATAAAACCCGTGATCCCGCTGAGCTTTATAGGGACCGTTTTTGTGATGAGTTCCCTGTTCGGGATGGACCCTCTTTATTCAATACTGGCAGGGGGAGTTTTCTTGGGAGCGTTCTTCATGGCCACGGATTATGTTACATCTCCTATAGCTTTCCGCGGCAGATTGATATTCGGCATAGGTTGCGGACTGCTTACCGTGCTCATAAGAAAGTTCGGCGGATATCCCGAGGGGGTTTGTTACGCGATACTATTCATGAACGGTATTGTGCCGCTGATAGATAAATATACCGGTCCGAAAGTTTTCGGGAGGGCAACAAAGTGAAAAAACTGATCGATTATGCCCTCAGGCTGCTTGTTATATGTGTTGCGGCGTCCGGTCTGCTGGCGTATGTTTACCAAAGCACCGCGAGCAGAATAGAGGAAAATGTTTACAGGGAAAAACTTTTCAAAGCTAAAGAGGTCCTTTCAGGGCGTGCCGAAGAGATAAAAAAAATGGACCATAACGGTCTGGAATTCTTCAGGGGATTTTCCAAAGGGTTGCTTGTCGGGACTGTCATAGAAACTTCCGGTGCCGGTTACGGCGGTCCTATAAGGGTGTTGTCGGGGATCGGACCAGACGGCAAGATCATAGAGATAGCGATACTTTCGCACAAAGAGACTCCCGGCCTCGGCACCAAAGTGGATACTTCCTGGTTCAAGAACCAATTCGTTTCCAAAAGTGCAAGCGGCGTCAGGCTGAAAAAAGACCTTAAGCCCGGAGATGCGGACGGAATAGACGCAATAACTTCCGCTACGATCTCGTCCAGGGCCGTATCAAAGGCCGTCAGCGAAGCTCTGGCCGAATATGAAAAGGTGAAAAATGTCAGATAAACTGAAATACCTGTTCAATGTTCTTGGCAACGGGATACTCAGAGAGAACCCGATACTCAGGCTTATGATAGGTTTGTGTCCGACCCTGGCCGTGTCCACTTCTCTTTCAAATTCTATCGGTATGGGACTTGCCGTTACCTTTGTTCTTATCTGTTCTAACTTTACGATAAGTTTGATAAGACCGTTCGTTCCGGCCGGGGTAAGGATCCCGATATTCATAGTTGTCATCTCTACTTTTGTTACTACAGTGGACTATGTCATGATGGCTTATTTTCCGGCCCTGCACGCGTCACTCGGGGTCTTTGTCCCTCTGATCGTTGTCAATTGCATAATACTCGGAAGGGCTGAGGCTTTTGCATATAAAAACGATATACTGCCGGCCGTTTTGGACGGCCTTGGTATGGGAGCCGGTTTTCTCCTTTCTATATCCGTTATGGGATCCATAAGGGAGATACTGGGCAACGGCACTCTTCTCGGAATGAGCGTTTTCGGGCCGTCTTTCAACCCTATAACACTGATGATCCTTCCTCCCGGCGCTTTCATGGTCATAGGTTTTTTGATGAGCGCTCTCAATATAGCCACGAAGAAAGGGGCTAAGTGATAATGGAAGCTCATCTTTTATTCATATTATTCTCCGCGATGATCGCCAATAACATAATATTGATAAGATTTCTCGGATTGTGTCCGTTCTTCGGTGTGTCAAATAAAATCGAAACATCGATAAGTATGGGGCTTGCGGTACTTTTTGTTATGGTGCTTGCGACAACCGTGAGAGATCGGAAGAGCACACGTCTGAACTCCAG
>CALFCX010000006.1 GCA_937950635.1 uncultured bacterium | reverse complement strand
CGTTGCCGAGACATCATGATTTTTCCCGGGAACACGCTCTTGATGACAAATTCATCGTTGGTTATGCCGGCACGCTCGGAATGTCGCAGGGGCTTTTAAGCGTGATAGATGCGGCCGATATATTGAAGCACAGGGAAGATATTGAGTTCTTCATTGTCGGGGACGGCATAGAAAAAAAAGCCATGGAACAAAGAAAAAAGGAAAAAGGCCTGAATAATGTGAGATTTCTCGGTATGCAGACCAAGTCGGTTTATCCTTATGTGGTAGCTTCAAGCGATGTCGGATTGGTGACATTGAACAAAAAGGTTAAGACCCCTGTTGTTCCGTCCAAGATACTTAGCATGATGGCCTCTTCAAGAGCCGTCCTGGCCAGCATGCCTCTTGACGGTGATGCCCCGAAGATGATCGGAGATTCTGGTTGCGGCATCTGCATAGGTCCTGAGGACCCGGCCGGGCTGGCCGATAAAATAGTTTTTTTGGCCGACAATCGTGATATATGCGAAGATCATGGAAAACGTGGTCGTGCATACGTGGTCGAGCATTTTTCCCTGAAAAAAGTGGCAAAAGACATAAATAAAATGTTTGCTGGTATAATAGGCAAGAAGGGGAGGAAATGAGATGACTTCCGATTATATAAAGAGCTATGAGAACAAGGTGATACTCGTTACCGGAGGCGCCGGAGCCATAGGCACGAATCTTTGCGCTAAATTGTGTGATGCCGGGGCTAAAATGGTCGTAGTTCTTGACGACCTTTCTTCGGGCTATACATGGAATATGCCGAAGAAAAAGAATATCATGTTCGTAAAAGGCGATGTTGCGGATGACGTATATTTAAAAAGAGCGTTCTTTGAAAAACCTGACATTGTTTTTCATCTGGCAGCTTTTTTTGCCAACCAGAACTCGGTCGATTATCCGGAAAAAGACCTCATGACGAACGGGTTCGGGATATTGAAAATGCTCGAATACGGTGTCTTTAATAATCTCAAGAGGTTCGTCTACGCCTCTTCCGGATGCTCTATCTACGGGAGCTCGGCCCCGCTGCCTTTAAAGGAAGAGTTCATGTCAATGAATCTTACGACCCCGTACCAAATAACAAAGATGCTCGGGGAGCTTTACTGTAATTTTTTCAATAACCATTATGGACTTCCCGTGGTAAAGACCAGGTTCTTCAATTCGTACGGACCGGGAGAGGTGCCTGGCCAGTACAGGAATGTTATCCCCAACTTCATTTACTGGGCGATGAAAGGGGAACCTCTTCCGATAACCGGCACCGGCGAGGAGACCAGGGACTTTACCTATGTAGGGGACCTTGTCGACGGTCTTTTGCGTGCCGGGTATTTTGAAAAAGCTATAGGGCAGGAGTTCAATCTGGCTTCCGCCAGGGAAACGAAAATAGTCGATCTTGCCAAGATGATAAACGAACGTACCGGGAACAAAGCCGGAATAAAATTTTCACAGAAAAGAAAATGGGATACAAAATCAAGGCTCCTTGCTTCTGTGGACAAGGCGCGTTCTCTTATAGGCTATGAGCCGAAGACCGACTTTGATACCGGTTTGAACAACGCTATTGAGTGGTTCAGGGCGCATTGGGACCATATAGAGGCGAGCGCCTCTTTCGGGCCCGGGCTTTCATCGGCGGTCAGGGACAAATAACTTTTTTGATTTCCGGTGATCTTTGAAAAAGATATTATTTTACGCTTCTTCTAATGAATTCGGCGGAGCAGAACGCTATCTGTTACAGATCCTGACGGGAATATCGAGGTCTAAATACCAGCCGGTCCTTGTAACGGAGAACAGGGCGTTAGGCGCAAAAATATCCGCTAATATGCCTGAATTGAAGTATGAATGTATCTCGGGCATGTTGGGATGGGCAGGATTTTTGAGGCTGCTCTTTTTTGATCGTCCGGATGCCGTGCATTTTAATATGCATGTGCCTTTTTCATGCGTTATCCCTATAATCTTTACAGCCGTGCTGAAGGTCCCGGCGATTTCGGCAACGGTGCATTCGGTGGATGTTACGGATTCTAAATATCCTTTTGTGAAGCCTATAAAGAAGAACATCGCGAAAAATGTTTTAAAAATGATAGGTTCGTTCATATGTGTTTCTAAGGACAGCAAGAAAAGGTTCTCCGAGAATTACGGGATCTCGCCTGACAAAATAACGGTCATTTATAATGGGATAGCTCCGGAAAATACGGATCAACAAAAACATCCGGGGATACAAGCCGCAGCAGGTTCGGGCGCGGTTGTAGGAACAGTGAGCCGTCTCATAAAGAATAAAGGCATAGAAGTGATGTTGAATGCCTTCAGGATGATGACGGATTCGAGAGAGGATGTAAGCTTCCTGGTGGTGGGCGGCGGCAGATTAAGGCTGGCTTTTATGCAACAGGCCGCGGATCTTGGGTTGACCGGGAGAATAAATTTTACCGGTCATGTGGAGGATGTGCATCCTTTCCTTGATATGATGGATGTTTTTGTTATGCCTTCGCTTTCCGAATCAATGCCTTTTTCTCTTATGGAAGCGATGTCCGCGGGGAAACCGGTCATCGCAACCGATGTGGGCGGCGTGAAGGAGCTGGTCTTTCAGAACGAATCGGGGCTTTTGGTGCCGCCGAATGACCCTAAAGAAATGTTTAGGGCTATTCTCGCCTTGCTGAATGATCCGGACAGGGCCGTCAGTATTGGGAATAAAGCGAAAGAGCGGATATACAGGGATTTCTCCTTATCTGACACCTTATCGGCCACAGAAAGATTCTTTGACAGAGGTTGAATTAAACGATATAATCCTAAGCGATGTCTAAAAACTCCAAAAAAGCGCTGATAACAGGGATAACCGGACAGGACGGGTCTTATTTGGCCGAGTTCCTTTTGTCCAAAGGCTATGAGGTCTTTGGGATGGTAAGAAGGTCAAGTACCGAAGGCTCCGATAGGATCGCCCATATAAAAGATAAGATCACCCTAAAACAGGCTGATCTTCTGGACCAGCTGTCCATAATAGAAGTTGTTCAGGAAGTAATGCCTGACGAAATATACAATCTTGCCGCTCAGTCTTTTGTTCCGACATCATGGAACCAGCCGGTCCTTACGGGTGAGTTCACCGCTCTGGGAGTTACAAGAATGCTTGAAGCCATAAGGCTTGTGAACCCCAGGATAAAATTCTATCAGGCTTCTTCCAGCGAGATGTTCGGAAAGGTCCGGGAAACCCCTCAGAACGAAAATACTCCGTTCTATCCTAGAAGCCCTTACGGCGTGGCAAAAGTTTACGGACATTTTATTACGGTAAACTATAGGGAAAGTTATGATATCTTTGCCTGTTCCGGGATCCTTTTTAATCACGAAAGCCCGAGAAGGGGTAAGGAATTCGTCACAAGGAAGATCTCTTATGCGGTGGCAAAGATAAAGTGCGGATTGCAGGACAAGCTTTATTTGGGCAACCTTGATGTAAAAAGAGATTGGGGGTTCGCCGGCGATTACGTCGAAGCAATGTGGCTTATGCTACAGCAGGAAAAGGCCGCGGATTTTGTGATAGGTACGGGCAAAGCCCATAGCGTACAGGATTTCGTAAGGACGGCTTTTGATCACGTCGGACTGGACCATAATAAGTATGTGACAATTGACAAGACTTTCCTCCGTCCCGCGGAGGTTGAATATCTGGTGGCGGACAACAGAAAAGCCGCCGATGTCCTCAAGTGGAAGCCCAGAACCGGGTTTGAGGATCTGGTGAAAATGATGGTGGACGCAGATCTGTCAATTGTGTCGGCAGGCAAAAAATAGGACCGGCCTTTTCCGTCTATTGCAACATGGCCTGCCGTAAACTATAATCTATGTTATGTTCATCGCGCTAAAGCTCTTTTTTGACGCTATAGTGATAGTCTTTTCCTATATTACCGCTTATAGTATTAAGTTCCATCAGGGGATTTCCGGGTTTTTCGATTTTCCGTGGGATATCTACGGTAAATACGTTCTTTGGATAGTACTGATCTATCTTTTATGTTTCAATTTCTCAGGCATGTATAGGGAGCGGAAAGGTATTCTTATAGAAATAGATGAATTCCTCGGGACCGTATTCTCTGTTCTGGTCTCCTGGGTAATAGTCATAGTGCTTACATTTATTAAAGGCGAATATATGTATGCCCGGCCTGTGATAATAATAAGCCTTCCGGTCTCTGCTTTACTGCTAGCTTTCGTGAGGCAGGTTGTTTTCAGAGTTGAATTATTTGCCAGGGCCAAAGGATATGCGGGCAGAAAATCCGTGATAATCGGTTCCGGGAAATATGCCGAATCCGTAGCTGAAAAAATAAAAAAACATCCTTCATACGGGGTGTTTTTTGCTGGTTTTGTAGGGTCCAAAGGAAAAGAGAACCTCGGAGAGCTGGACGATCTTGAAGGAATAATAGACCGCAACGGCATAAACGTTGTCTATGTTGCGGATCCGGAACTCAGCCGTGATGATCTAGCCCGTCTTGCCGATATCTGCGACGGCAAAGGAGTGGCCCTGGGTACCCTTCCGGATATTTTTCAGATACTTACGACATCTCCGACGGTCGAGGATATCGAAGGAGTCCCTGTCGTCCATCTCAAAAAGATACAATTATCGCCTTTTAACAGGTTCCTGAAAAGGACTTTTGATATACTTTTGGCGCTTTTTGGGATAATGATATTCTCGGTGCCGATGTTGCTTATTGCTCTTCTTATAAAGCTCACTTCCCCAGGTCCGGTTATATATGTCCAGCGCAGAGTGGGGAAAGGCGGTAAATTTTTCCGTCTGTACAAGTTCAGGACAATGGTCCATAAAGCCGAGAAAGGTATGGGGGCAGTTCTGGCAACCGCGGATGATCCCAGGAAAACCTTGTTCGGCAGGATACTGCGTTCGACGAACCTTGACGAGTTGCCGCAGCTTTTCAATATATTGAAAGGCGACATGAGCTTTGTCGGCCCCAGGCCTGAACGTCCGGTATTCGTCAGCCGTTTCAAGACCGATATCCCTAAATACATGGACCGGCACAAGATAAACGTAGGGTTGGGCGGATGGGCGCAGATGCAGGACGGGGGATATGATATGCCTGCCGAAGAAAAGCTCAAATACGACCTTTATTACATGGAGAACTGGTCCCTTTTGCTCGATATAAAAATACTGCTTAAGTGCGTTGAGATAGCCTTTACCAGAAAGCGCATAAATTGAAAATAGCCATAAACGCGATGCTTTTGTCCGCTCCCAGGTTCGGTATATGGACCTATATACACAATTTGATCTCTAACCTTGCCGTTGTGGATAAAAAGAACAGCTATGAGATATTTTCCGGGTCCAGCGAACTTGATCTTGCCGCGTCCCCTAATTTTAACGTCCTGAAACCTCCTTTTGATCTTCCGAGACCCGCCGTCAGGATACAGATCGGAAGAGCACACGTCTGAACTCCAGTCACGGCTACATCTCGT
>CALFCX010000005.1 GCA_937950635.1 uncultured bacterium | reverse complement strand
GCCTCTCATTCGACCGGACACACCATAAAAGCCGCCATATATTCCTGCGGGCTCAAGGAAGGGGTTTCGACATTATCGAGTTTTTTCGTGATGCTGCTGCCGAACAAGCAATTCGGCCTCAACGGAGTTCTTTTCTTCGCGGACTGCGCCGTTGTCCCCGACCCTGACGCGCCCAAGCTAAAGGACATCGCTCTCTCCACGGCCAACTCATTTAAACAGCTTACCGGAAAGAACCCGAGGATAGCAATGTTATCATTCTCCACAAAAGGCAGCGGAAGAGCGGCTTCGGTGGAAAAAGTTGAAAAAGCGACCGCAATGGTCCTTGAGCAGGACCCAGAACTTACAATAGACGGGGAGATGCAGTTCGATGCCGCTCTGGTTCAATCCATAGGCAAGAGAAAAGCTCCCGAAAGCAAAGTGGCGGGAAGAGCAAACGTGCTCATATTCCCAAACCTTGACGCCGGCAATATAGGTTACAAGATAGCCGAGCGTCTCGGAGGAGCAACGGCTGTAGGACCTATCTTCCAGGGATGCGCGAAACCCATCAACGATCTTTCAAGAGGCTGCAGCGTGGACGATATAGTGAACGTGACCGCAATAACCGCCCTTCAGACATTATAAAATGGACCTGCGTGAAATTTGCGAAAAAACAATAAAAGACTCCCCATGCGAGGCAGAAGTTTATGCGTTCAGCTCAAGATCTTTTTCCGCTGAGGTAAGGTCTCAAAAGATAGAATCTTTGAACCGTTGTTCGTCGGCGGGAATAGCGCTGCGTTTGATAAATGACAAAAGAACCGGGTTCGCTTATTCGAACACGTTCGATACGGCAACACTTATAAAAAAAGCTTCGGACAATCTTAAATTCTCTCCTCAGGACAACTGTTTTAATTTCTCCGAACGCTCCGAATACCGTGATCCCCCCTATTCTCCCGACAGAGAGATAAAAGAAGCCTCTGACGAAGAAAAAGCCGGGTTGGCCATGAAAATAGAATCCGCGGCTTACGCTTCCGACCGGAGAGTGGTCAATACGGAATCGGCATCTTATTCGGATGAAGAGATAACTGTCCACATAGCCACTTCGAGAGGTTTTTCCGCCGGCTATTCAAAAAGTTCCTGCGGAGGCAGCATGCAGGCGATAAGCGAAGAGAACGGCTCCATGGAGGAAGGTTATTGCCTGAAACAATATACGAGATTCCGCGATCTTTCACCGGAAGAGATCGGAAGAAAAGCTGCCGAGAATGCGACAGAGCTTCTCGGCGGAAGACCGATACCGTCAGGAACAATGAAAGCGGTGTTCTCCCCTTTGGTGAGCGCGCAGTTCCTTGCGGCCGCAGTGCCTATGTTCTCGGCCGATAATGTCCGCAAAGGTAAATCCCTATTTGCCGGCAAGATCGGCAGAAAGTGCGGCTCGCAAAAGCTCTCCCTGATCGAGAACGCTCTTCTGAACGACGGTTTGGCAAGCAGGCCTTTCGATGACGAAGGCATGCCGTCAAAAAAACTTGAACTGATAAAAAAAGGCGTACTTAAAACATTTCTGTATGATCTCGATTCCGCCTCAAAAGAAGGCGTCGTATCCAACTCGAACGCCTGCCGGAGCTCTTTCAAGCTCCCTCCATCGATAGGCACAACTAATTTTTATATAGAACCCGGCGCAACGGCCGGAAAAGACCTTGTATCATCGGTAGAAAAAGGATTGTATGTAACAAGAGTGATGGCGCTTCACTCTCTCAATCCGATATCAGGGGATTTTTCCCTGGGAGCGGCCGGCATATTCATAGAGAACGGGAAAAAAGCCTTTCCAGTCAGAGGGATAACGATCGCAGGGAACCTTTCGGAACTTTTTATGTCTATAAACGAGGTCGGGAACGATCTTGAATTCTTCCCTGAAACTGGGCACTGCGGTTCCCCTTCGCTTCTTATAGACAAAATAGCCGTTTCCGGAGAATAACCCCTGCTCTTGTTTCATGGTATAATTTACCTTAACCGAAAGGTGAAGAGACCATGGCAAAAAGACTATATATATTCGACACCACACTAAGGGACGGAGAACAGGCTCCCGGATGCAGCCTGAACACAGATGAGAAGCTTGAGATAGCAAAACAACTGTCAAAGCTCAACGTAGACATAATAGAGGCGGGGTTCGCCATTTCTTCTCCTGGAGACTTTGAAGCGATCGCTAAAATAGCCCGCTGTGTTGAAGGCCCCACGATATGTTCGCTGGCCAGGGCAAAAAAAGAGGACATAAAGGCGGCTTACGAAGCGCTTAAAGAAGCTAAAAGAAAACGCATCCATACATTCATAGGGACAAGCCCTATCCATATGGAAAAAAAGCTCAGGATGTCCCCGGATGAAGTACTTAACACGTCGGTCGAAATGGTCAAATACGCATCTTCTCTATGCGAGGATGTTGAATTCTCCTGCGAAGACGCCGGGCGCAGCGAGCCTGAGTTCCTGTACAAGATAATAGAAGCCGTAATAGACGCCGGGGCTTCGACCATCAACATACCTGATACCGTGGGTTATACGATACCGGACGAGTTCGGCGCGTTGATATCCAAGATCAGAAAGAACGTTCCTAATATCCAAAAGGCCAGAATAAGCGTCCATTGCCACAACGATCTCGGCCTCGGGGTCGCGAACTCGCTTCTAGCTGTCCTGAACGGAGCGGAACAGGTCGAATGTTCAATGAACGGGCTGGGCGAACGTGCCGGGAATGCTTCTCTTGAAGAGATAGTTATGGCCGTAAAAACAAGAAAAGACCATTTCGGCCTAGATACGAATATAAATACAAAAGAGATATACCGCACCAGCAGGCTTGTAAGCAATCTTACGGGAATGATAGTGCAAGCCAATAAAGCCATAGTCGGAGCCAATGCTTTCGCTCATGAGGCCGGGATACACCAGGCCGGGGTGATGCGTGCGAGGGAAACATACGAAATAATGAACCCTTGGGACATAGGTATCACCGAAAGCAAATTAGTCCTGGGCAAGCATTCCGGACGCAATGCCTTTGTAAAGAAGCTCGCGGAACTGGGATTTGACCTAAAAGAAGATGAAACAGAAAAAGCCTTCAAAAGCTTTAAAGCACTTGCCGACAAGAAAAAAGAAGTGAGCGACAAGGATATAGAATCCCTGATAAGCGACGAGATCTGCGTAACGCCGGAGATATACAGTCTGGGCTCTCTTAAGATAACCTCGGGAACATCGTCGAAGCCCAAGGCTAAAGTGACCCTAATGCATAACGGAAAAGCCAAAAAAGGCGAATCCGAGGGGTCCGGGCCGATAGATGCCGTTTACAGGACGATCGACAGCATAACCAAGAAAAAGATCGAGCTGGTGGACTTCACCATACAGGCCATTACCGGAGGAACGGATGCGCTCGGAGAAGTAACGGTAAGGATAAAAGGAAAAACCAACATATACAGCGGACACGGTTCCGATATGGATATAATAGTCGCAAGCGCAAAAGCCTACATAAACGCGATAAACAAGCTGATGGGCGAAAAGTGATCTTAATGAAGGGTTGAAAGAACGAATTCCCCGTCGCTGCTTTTTACTATCTGTCTGACAATACTTCTTTTTGAACCGAATATTTTCCTGCGGACATACCTTATTTTGTGATTCCCGAGTATCTTATTCCTCAGATCAAGGGCCTTGTTGCACTCAAGGCTCGGCTCTATCAGATGTATATACCTGCTGTTCACGCACAGTATCTTGTCGCAGTTAAGCTCTTTCTTTTGCGCGGAACCGATAAAATTGACTATTACAGAGGATATCCAGGACAGCATACCCAGCCCCCCCTATACATATATATCGTGAAAAACGGAAGGATGTCCCGGGTGAGTTCGTTATTCCACCGTTATACAGGTCAAGGTCCTGGATACGAAACCGGTACCCTGGATATCCTTAACCAGTATATCGCCCAAAGATTTCAGGTCTTCGGCCTCGATAAAAGCCACCACGTCATAAGGTCCGGTCACAAGATGGGCTTGCTTTACGACTTTCAGGGAAGATATCGCAGTCACGAGATCCAAAGCTTTGCCTGGAACGGTCTCTATAAGTATATATGCCTGTGTCATTTTATCAGATCCCCCGTTATTTTATTTCTGCTGATTATAGCATACGGTTTACAAATAATCCATTTTGCTGATATAATCTCTATTCAAGGGAGCTTTATGAACAATTTTTTCGGAAATATCTTTTTTAGAGGGCTTTATGTCCTCTTGCCTCTGCTTATAACCATATGGATCGTATCTTTTCTGTTCAATTTTGCGGACGGAATATTAGGCGGGCTCATAAAAATGTTCTATGGGCAGCCGGTACAGGGAGTAGGCCTGCTGCTCACCGTCATTTTGATATTCATCATAGGGATAATAGCCAGTTTCATCCCGGGCGAGAAAGCCTTGCTTATGGCAGAAAACATTATAAGCAGGATACCTTTTATAAACGGCATTTATTCGGCTGCAAAAAAAGTGAATGACATCTTCTTTAAGCAGGGCGACTCAAAAGAATCCCGCAAAGCTTGTCTGGTAGAATATCCGAGAAAAGGCATATTTACACTGGGTTTCATAACAGCCGAAGCCGTTGAGGAAATAAACCAAAAGGCGAATTCGGAAAAGCTCTTCTGCATATTCATTCCGAACACCCCTACCCCGGCCACGGGGTTCATGATAATGGTACCGGCACAGGATGTAATGATACTGGATATGCGGTCCGAAGACGCTTTTAAATATATAGTTTCGTGCGGCGTTATAAAACCGTCGATCATGAACTCCGTGAGAGGCCAATGACAAAACAAACAACACCTTTGCTGATATTGTTCGGAATAAGCGTATCCCTGGCTCTCATAGGACTGACCACAGCTATTTTCGGAGGAGTGAAAGATATTCAATGGCTGTTGTACACGGGCGTTGTTCTTGCCGCTCTTTCCATAGTTGTCTCGATATATGCTAACAGATCACTGGATAGGATAATAAAGAGCAACTACGAGCGCCTTACAAAAAGGGTGGACTCAAAATTCACCGAAGCCCGGAAAGCCTTGGACAGGATCTACGCCAAAAGAAGCGCCCCATCCGGGGATCAAAATCTGAAGCCGGGAAGCTCACAGGAACAATAAACGCATTTTCCGTTCTCTATATTATAATTGATCACATCGAATCCCTGGCGCTCTATTATAAGGGCCCCGCATGACGGACAATAAGTGTTCTCTAAACTGTGCATAGGTATATTCCCGACGTACACGTATTTGAGCCCCGCTTTTCTGCCTATATCGTGCGCCTTTTCCAGCGTATTTTCCGATGTAGGCATATTATCCTTATAATCAAGACACGGCGTAAAACGCGTGACATGCCACGGGGTCTCTTCTCCAAGATCTCCCATTATCCATTCAGCGATGCCTTTCAACTGTTTGTCATCATCATTTATCGAAGGTACTATATTGGTAACTATCTCAACATGCATCCCCCACTTTCTTTTTGCCCTTACGGCTGAATCAAGTACAGGCTTAAAAGAAGGGACTTTGGCAAGCTTTCTGTAGGCATCATCGGAGAACGCCTTAAGATCCACCCTGTAAGCGTCAAGATACGGCCCTATCATATCAAGCGGCTCTTTATTTATATATCCGTTGGTAACATAGACGGTATAAAGGCCTTGTGCTTTCGCTATCTTTGCGGTATCAAGAGTATATTCAAACCAGACGGTCGGCTCATTATATGTCCAGGCAATGCCTTCGCAATCATATTGCTTGGCAAGCTGAACGGCTTTTTCAGGGGTAACGTACTCCGTGGGCTTCTCCACGTCTATTTCGAACAACTTTGCCTCTTTGGGACTTTCCGCAAGCACAACGTGGGAGATGCTCCAGTTCTGACAATGGCCGCAGTGCATATTACAGCCCAGGGTCCCCATAGAGAACACGAGCGTAGAAGGCTTGAAATTAAAAAGAGGTTTTTTTTCTATGGGATCCACGGCAGCCGAAGAGACCTTGCCATAGACCAAAGATTCAAGCTTGCCGCCTATGTTCTTCCTTACACCGCAAAATCCCGACTTGTCCGGAGCGATAATGCAGTTGTGAGGGCAAAGAACGCAACGAACCTTTCCTTCAGATACTTTTTCGTAAAATAAAGCTTCCGCCATAAAGACATTTATACCACAGAAAGCGACTTTGTTTCAAATCTTTCAGAGAATATTTTTTTTAAACCTTTCAAGAACCGGTTTTTCCCGACATCTCCGCCTGCCACATCATCCAATACGGCGGCTGATCTGAAATATCGGCTGCTGTCGGCAGCTTTCCTCAGGATCGAAAAGATCTTATCATCCGGCCGGGATACGCATATAGTTCCCTGTTGAAGTATCTTGCCCCTGGTCCTTTTTTGGGCTATCCCAACAAGCTTTTTTCCGTCACAGGTTATCTCATATTCTTTGGCCGAAGAAAAGCACAGCCTGTCCCCGGCATCTTCCTCAGCAACACCGGTCTTACAGGCGTCGATCCCGGCTTGTTCCAACGCAGAAACTATAATATCCGAAACAAAGTGGTAAGCGCTCATAAAACCTTTCGGGAACAGATCAAGCGGCAGAACGCAGCAAAATACTACGTCATACCGGCTGTGGAACACTATTCCTCCTCCAGTAGGCCGTTTGGCTATATCTATACCGAGAACAGCCGCTCTTTGAGTATCAAGCTCCGCTGACATATCCTGCGAATACCCCACGGTCACGCAATCGTCTTTAAAAGCGTAAAAACGGAAAGCCGGTTCGTTATGAGAGGAAAAAAAGAGCAGGTCTTTCCGCATATTTTCGGAAGCCGTATCTGTTTCAAGAAGCATTATTTGCCTTTGTAGCGCAGATCAAGGTCCTTAACGGCTTTGACCTCATCCAACCTGCCCACGACAGTTGTATGAGGCGCGGTTTTTACCAGCTCAGGATCGGTCTCGCATTCTTTGGCTATGGAGATCATCGCGTCGGCAAATAGGTCCAGGGTTTGCCTGCTTTCGGTCTCAGTGGGTTCTATCATCAAGGCCTCTTCAACTATAAGAGGGAAATAGATGGTCGGAGGATGGAACCCGTAATCGATCAGACGTTTTGCTATGTCCAGAGCCCTTATCCCGTATTTTTCTTTCTGTAACTTGGCGGATATAACGAATTCATGCTGGCAGGCCCTTCGGTAAGGGATATGATAATGGCCTTCCAGCTTCTTCATAAGATAGTTGGCATTAAGAACGGCATTCTCTGAAATATCACTCAAACCTTCTTTACCTATGCTGCGCAGATAGCAATAGGCTTTTATTATGACACCGATATTACCGTAAAAAGCAGATACCCTGCCAACGGACCTGTCTTCTCCCGAATGATCCAGCCCAAATGCCACGCCATTTTTAATTATACGCGGGGTCGGAAGATACGGTCCAAGCTTCTTTACAACGCCTATAGGTCCGGAACCCGGTCCGCCTCCCCCGTGCGGAGTGGCAAATGTTTTGTGCAGATTAAGGTGGGCAATATCAAAGCCGAGGTCCACGGGACGGAACTTTCCTATGATCGCATTGGCATTGGCACCATCCATATAAAAAAGGGCGCCTTTATTTTTTAAAATATCAGATATTTCCGTTATGTTACGGTCAAAAAGCCCCAAAGTGTTTGGATTGGTCAGCATCATCATGGCGGTATCATCCCCGACGGTAGCTTTTAAAATATCTATATCGACTCCGCCTTCACTGTTCGAAGGAATGCTCACAACTTTAAATCCGGCTATCGAAGCGCTCGCAGGATTTGTCCCGTGGGAAGAATCAGGAACGATTATCTTATCGCGGCCGGCCTCTCCTTTGTCTAAAAAATATTTTTTCGCTACAAGTATTGCGGTCAGCTCTCCGTGAGCTCCGGCCGCCGGCTGCAAAGAGAACGCATCAAAACCGAATATCGAGGCCAGATATCTCTCAAAATTGTACAAAAGCTCCAAAGTCCCCTGAACGCATTCATCATCCTCACAAGGATGCGCCTGAGCAAACCCTTCAAGTGCCGCCATATCTTCGTTGATCTTGGGATTATACTTCATGGTACAAGAACCCAGAGGATAAAAACCGTTGTCAACGCCAAAATTCATCCGGGATAAGTTGGTGAAATGCCTGATAAAGTCGACCTCGCTCACTTGAGGAAGACCTAAAGGGCTTTTTTTAAGGTATTTTTGGGGAATATCGTCAGTATTGATATCCGAAACCGCACCGTCATGCAGAATAAAAGAAGACCTGCCGTCGGCACTTTTATCAAAAATAAGCGGTTCTTTTCGCATTAAATGATGGCTTTTTGGTTATCGGCATCGAACATATGCATTTTCTTCAAATTGAAATAAACGCAATATGAACTGCCCGGTTTGGCATCGCACAGGGCATCCACCCTGACAGCTAACGGGGTCTTTCCGATCACCAGATAAAGATAAGTCTCGGATCCCATCAGTTCTCTGAAATCGACCTTTGTCTCAAGCTGGCACTGATATCTGCTGTCCTTAAGCTCATGACTAAGTATATCCTCAGGCCTTATCCCGAATACGACATTTTGTCCTATATATTTCTGCAGCTCCGGTTCAAAATCCTTGGGAAGAACGATCTTAAAATCGTCGGAATCGAAGAAAATATGCTCTCCCGCTTTGTCCAGCTTTCCGGAAATGAAGTTCATGGAAGGACTGCCTATGAACCCAGCAACGAACTTATTGGTAGGCTTGCCGTAAACGGCAAGTGGCTTATCCACCTGTTGAAGCTGGCCGTTCAATATGACCGCTATCCTGGTGCCGAGGGTCATGGCCTCTACCTGGTCGTGAGTGACATAAATAATAGTGGCTTTCAATTTTTGATAAAGTTCCTGCAAAGACGCCCTCATCTGAACCCTGAGCTTTGCATCTAAGTTGCTTAAGGGCTCATCCATCAAGAAAACCGCGGGTTCGCGTACAATGGCTCTTCCAACGGCCACTCTTTGCCTTTGTCCTCCGGAAAGCTGTTTTGGCAGCCTGTCGAGCATGGATTCGAGATTGAGTATCGAAGCGGCTTCTTTAACTCTTCTGTCTATTTCGGGCTTCGGTATCTTTCTTAACTTAAGACCGAAAGCCATATTATCATAGACGCTCATGTGAGGATAAAGGGCGTAGCTTTGGAAGATCATGGCAATATCCCTGTCCTTTGGAGCAACGTCATTTACAAGACGATCGCCTATGTAAAGTTTTCCTTCGGTGACCTCTTCAAGTCCGGCGGCCATACGAAGGGCGGTCGTTTTTCCGCAGCCGGAAGGCCCGACGAGCACCAAGAATTCCCTGTCGCGGACCTCAAGGCTCATATTCTTCACCGCCACCACGTCCCCGAACTTTTTGGTAACATTATCAAAAAACACTCTGGCCACTTCAGAGATCTCCTATCTACGGTCTCGCCCCGGCAAGACCTAAAATTGTTTGGACAGATTGGCCGATTCTATCGCGGAAAGTGCTGCGGACCAGCCTTTGTTCCCCGGTTTTGCTCCGGCACGCTCAATGGCCTGTTCCAGGTTATCGGTCGTAAGAACCCCGAAAATTACCGGAACGGAAGTATCCAGAGAAACTTTAGCTATTCCCTTTGATACTTCTGCGGCCACATAATCAAAATGAGGCGTCCCTCCCCTTATGACGGCGCCAAGACATATCACGGCATCCGGTTTTTTCTGTGCGGCTTTTTGCGCAAAGAGGGGCATTTCGAACGCTCCCGGGACCCAGATCACATCTATTTTATCTTCGGGAACACCGTGTCTTTTCAAACAATCAAGAGCTCCGTCCAAAAGCCCTTTTGAAACGATCTCGTTGAACCTGCTCACTATTATAGAAAAAACCAAACCCTTACCTTCAAAGCTACCTTCCTTTACTTTCATGACAAAATCCTCCTTTGTTCGGCATTGAACGGCTCGCTATCTTTAACACTATTATACGACAAAATATGCCCGAGTTTTTCGGATTTTGTCTTAAGATACTTTTCATTGTGTTCATTAGGCTTCACCTCTATGGGAAACCTCTCGACGACTTTGAGCCCGTAACCTTCTATGCCCACTATTTTTCTGGGATTGTTGGTAAGCAGTCTTATGGTCGAAAGCCCGAGTTCCCTCAATATCTGGGCGCCTATCCCGTAATCCCTAAGGTCAGCTGCAAAGCCCAGTTTTTCATTGGCTTCAACAGTGTCAAGGCCGCCGTCCTGAAGCTCGTAGGCTTTTAGCTTGTGTTTAAGCCCTATACCCCTTCCCTCCTGTCTCATGTACAGCAGAACCCCCAGGCCTTCTTTATCTATGAGCTTTAGAGATCTTTCAAGCTGTTCTCCGCAATCGCAACGTCTGCTCCTCAGAACATCCCCGGTAAAACATTCCGAATGCACTCTAACAAGAACATTCTTTTTCCCGCGCACATCGCCTTTCACCAAGGCTATATGAAGGTCTCCTGTCAGGATGTCCTCGTACGCGTACGAAACAAAATCACCGTAAGCAGAAGGCATTTTTACCGAACTTGCTTTCCTGATAAGCTTTTCGTTGCGGACCCTGTAGGTTATAAGATCTTCTATCGTGATTATCTTGAGCCCGTGTTCGCTTGCAAAAGAAAAAAGCCCCTCGCCTCTGAGCATCTGCCCGTTGGCCCCTATTATTTCGCATATGACCCCTGCCTCATACAATCCGGCCAATCTGGCAAGATCGACAGCTGCCTCTGTATGACCGGCCCTTCTGAGAACTCCGCCTTCTCTGGCTTTTATGGGAAAAATATGGCCCGGCTTTGAAAGGTCCTGAGGCTTTGATGAAGGAGAGATCAGGACCTTTATGGTAGCGGCCCGGTCAGAAGGAGATATTCCGGTGGTGACCCCGAACCTTTTATCCGCATCCACGGAAACAGTAAAAGCGGTTCTCATCGATTCCGTATTGTCCTCGGTCATCTGCCCTATGCCGAGCTCTGTCAGCCTTTTTTCCGTCATGGGAACGCATACCAGCCCTTTAGCGTTGGTTATCATGAAATTTATGGCATCCGTGGTCACTTTTTCGGCGGCCAGAACAAGGTCCCCTTCATTCTCGCGGTCCTTGTCATCCACCACTATTATCATTTTTCCCAGGCGCAGATCGGATATGGCTTCTTCTATATCGTTAAAGTTCAATTGCATGCGAGATCACCGCCTTCCGCCATGTCGATAAAATTGGAAATTATGTTCTTTCCGGAAAATGGCGCGGAGGATACAGACTTGTCAAGATACTTTGCTATGTATTTGCCTATCATATCGGCCTCGACATTTATTTTATCCCCGGCTTTTATCAGGTACAGATTGGTGTTCTTTAGAGTATGCGGAATAATGACCACAGAAAATGAAGAAGCCTTTATTTTTGCCACTGTGAGGCTGACCCCATTAAGAGCCACCGACCCTTTCTCCACAAGAAACCGGAGTAATTCTTCAGGCGCCGAAACGAATATTTCCCAAGAAGAATGGTTCTTGACTATGTTCTTTACGGAACAGGCCATATCAATATGGCCGGAAACAAAATGCCCGGATATCCTGTCCGATACTTTAAGCGCCCTTTCCAGGTTGACCCGGTCCGCAACTTTGAGCGATCCCAGATTGGTCTTTTGCAGCGTTTCTTCTACGGCCTGCGCGGTAAAAGCCCCTCTTTTGATCTCGGTCACGGTCAGGCAAACACCGTTCACAGATACACTATCGCCTTTTTTTGTCCCGGACAATACGGTCTTTGCCTCGATCACAAGGCTTAAAGCCCTGTCCTTATACTGAAGGCCTTTTATTTTTCCGGTTTCTTCCACTATTCCCGAGAACATGTATATATTTTAACATTTTCCGCGGCGGAACTCATGTGCCACAAAATACATGTTTTGGTGCTACAATATATGCAAGTTTGACAGCGGGTCGAACGATAAATACTTAGAAGACAAAAAGAGGAGGTTTTTTTATGGTGTCAGCTGTAGGAAGCTCAACCTCTGGGGGCATGAAAAGTCGCGGAGTCAACACTGCAGACAAGCCTGCAGAGGGCATGCAGAATCGCTCCGTAAAAGAACTTGAAGACCGCATGAGCCCTTCTCAGGGAAGCGGAAGAAGTCCGATCAAGACCAGCGAGATCGACGCAAAGATATAAGTGTTTCCTGATATTCGTATATCATTTGGATAAGGAAGCCAATACCCCGTTTATGAATTTCCCGGATTCGGCCGCACCGTATTTTTTCGCAAGTTCGACAGCTTCATCCACCACAACAGCAAAAGGATTGTCCTTCATATAAAGCAATTCACACACGGCCATCCGTAAAATGTTCCTGTCGACAGCTCCCATCCTATTGACAGGCCAGCCTTTCGATCGGCCGTTGATCTCCTTATCTATATCTTTTATATTGGCCAGGGTTGCGGAAACAAGCTGAAGGGCATAATCTTTTGTCTCGGCTTTAAAATCCTCTTCTCCCATAGCGTTATCAAGGGCTTTTTCTTTGTCCGTGCCGGAACAATCTATCTGATAAAGTGCCTGCATGGCCAAACGCCTCGAAGTAGATCTTTTAGCCATGTTCAGCTGCCCATATGGGAAGGAATGAAGTCCGTATAGACCTCTCCTTTTTGAAAAGCTTGATTATCAAGGACTTTTTGGTGAAAAGGTATGGTTGTCTTAATGCCTTCAACAACGAATTCGGCAAGGGCTCTTTTCCCTTTTTGTATCGCTTCGGAACGGTCGGCCCCGTGGACTATAAGCTTGGCTATTAAAGAATCATAATTCGGCAACACTTTATATCCGCTGTAAACAAAACCGTCCACCCTGACCCCGGGACCTCCGGGAGGGAGATAAAGCCCTATAGTGCCCGGAGCCGGCATGAAATTCTTTTCGGGATCTTCGGCATTTATCCTGAATTCTATGGCATGACCGTGAAGTTTTATATCATTCTGGTTTATCCCTAACTTTTCGCCGGCCGCAACTGAGACCTGTTTCTTCAAGATATCCACACCGGTCACCATTTCTGTTATAGGGTGTTCGACCTGTACCCTGGTATTCATCTCCATGAAATAGAAATTCCCGTTGATATCAAGAAGGAATTCTATGGTCCCTGCACCGCGGTATTTAACGGCTTTTGCGAGTTTAACTGCAGACTCACCCATTTTTCTCCTTGTTTTCTCGTTAAGGACCGCACAAGGAGCCTCTTCGATGAGTTTCTGGTTCCTTCTCTGAACAGAACAGTCTCTTTCGCCTAGATATATCGTATTGCCGAAATTATCGGCAAGGATCTGGATCTCAACATGCTTGGGCTTTACTATGAACTTTTCTATATATACATCAGGATTGCCGAAAGCGGCCTGAGCCTCGGCTTTGGCCATTTTCATTAGAGAAGGGAACTCTTCTTCGTTCTGAGCGATCCGCATTCCTTTGCCGCCGCCTCCGGCAGTAGCTTTTATAAGGACAGGGAACCCTATCTTTTTAGCTATCCTTAAAGCTTCGCCTTCATCGTTAACTATTCCTCCGGAACCCGGAGGGGTCGGGACCCCAGCCCTGACCGCGCAGCCTATGGCCGTCGCTTTATCCCCCATCTGTTCTATCGAATCCGGAGACGGCCCTATGAAGGTTATGTTATGCGCGGCGCAGATCTCGGCGAATTTTGCATTCTCGGCAAGAAAACCGTACCCGGGATGAATAGCCTGGGACCCGGAAACTTCCGCGGTGGATATTATAGCAGGGATATTGAGGTAGCTTTTTGCGGGAATAGCCGGCCCTATACAATAGGATTCGTCCGCAAGCTTTACATGCAGACAATCCTTGTCGGCTTCGGAAAAAATAGCGACAGTCTTAATGTCGAGCTCTCTGCAAGCTCTTATTATCCGGACAGCTATCTCTCCCCTGTTGGCGATCAGAACTTTATTGAACATTTTTTAGCTCTGCACATTTTGGCATCTTACTCTAAAAAACTGTTGACAACCTGAAAATATGCTCTATAATTATAGCATAAAAGATTCCGGATTAGGTTTTTTAGCTCTGTGGGGATCTTAAAAATAAAGGAGGTGATATCGATGGCAAGAGGCGGATTATCAAAGATGAGAGTTGATTTCAAAGGGCAGACGGCCACTTTGGAAGATGTGTTCGGAAAAAAAGCGATCCCGGTCACTTCCATGACAAAGATTCTTTGGAGCATAATTAAGAAGAAAAAACTCATGAAAAAGGTCGGCTGATAAGTCTTTTTTTCGAAACAAAACCTCTTCGGCTAGGATCGGAGAGGTTTTTTTTGTGCTTCAAAACTAACCGACTGACATCCTTTTTCTTCTGGCAAGAGGAGGAATGATAAAGTCCACGACATCATCGACCGTGACTATCCCTATTATCCTGTTCAAAGTATCCACTACCGGAACGGCCAAGAGATTGTACTTAGAAATTATGTCGGCAACCTGTCTCTGGCTGGCCTCCGGCTTCACGGTTATCATTTTTGAAGAGCATATCTCGGTCACAGGGGTATTTTGTCCGGCTATTATAAGGTTCCTCAACGATAGGACGCCGGTAAGATGCCCGTCATCATCGGTAACATACAGGTAATATATCGTTTCCGCCGAAGGCGCGAGCTCCCTGAGCCTCTCTATGGTCTGGGCCGCGGTAAAAGAAGCCGGAATGGTGACGAATTCAGTGGTCATTAGACCGCCGGCAGTCTCTTCCCCGTGCTTCAAAAGGCCCTGTATCTCTTCCGCTCTTTTATGACGCATTAAGCGCAGTAATTCGGTGGCTTTCTCCTCCTGCAGATCGCCAAGAACATCGGCTGCCTCATCGGGAGGCATCTTTTCTATTATGGAAAGAGCTTTTTTCGTATCCAAAGTGCCTATAAGGAACGCCTGTATCCTGGGCTCAAGTTCGTGCAGAGCCTCTGCGGCCGTTTCGGTAGATAAA
>CALFCX010000004.1 GCA_937950635.1 uncultured bacterium | reverse complement strand
TATGTAACCAATTCGGTCAACGGAGGAAAGAACTGGACCCGCATAAAGACCTTTTCCGCGGAGAACCCCGCACATTCTTTCGAGGCAGTTCCCGCAGCCGGAGGCTTGTCCATAATAACAGGCTACGGCTCGGCAGAGACTCTGCCCTTTCCCGCGCCCGCCGCACCGGCTTTTTTATCTAAAGACGAGATAGCCGTTACATCACGCGAGATGTCTGTTCCGTTCACCCCTTCTTCCGGATCGGACGATAACGCGGTAGTTTATTTCTTCGAGGTATCGGCCGACAAGGATTTTTTGAACCCGGTCTCAGTTACGGCAGAAAGCGGCCCGATAAAATTCTCGTTGCCGGCGGATTTCCGGGAAGGAAAATATTTCTGCCGCATAGCCGCGTGGAACGGACTTGAAAAAAACTATTCGGGAACGAACATTATCGCCTTCTCCGAAAAACGCCCGGATAACGCTCCGAAGCTGGCGCTGATAAAACCTTCGGATGCCGATTGGATAAGCAATAATTCAACGGCATATTTTGAACTGTCGGTCTCTGACCCTCAGGCAGACATTGAAGACGGAGCAGAGGCCGGAATATGCCTCAACGGCACCACGCTGGAATCTTCTGTTGTATATGACAAAGCATCCGGGAATATAACAGGATTCGCAAAGATCCCGTCAAACGCCGTCAACGGACAGAATATGTTCAAAGCGGAGATATCGGACTCGGCAGGAAATACGGGCAGCATTGAAGCAAAGATCAACATAGATTCCGCGGCGCCATCTCTGAACATGACGCTCAAGAACAACACGGCCTATTCCAACCGAAGGGACCAGGTCATTGTCCCTCTTAAGGATGAAGGAGCGGGCCCGGACCTGAACAACTCTCAAATAAAAGTATCTTACCTTGGAAGCACGGTCGAAGGCAGACAATCGTCCGACAGCATAACGAAAGCCCTGGTGTTCATGCCCGCTTCTTTGATGCAGAAAGACCTTTACACCATAGAGATCGTTCCGAGGGACCTGGCCGGCAATAAAGGTACAAAGATCATCTTCTCGCTCGTCATAGACCAGACAAAACCGGTAATATCATTGAACACGGCTACCACTGAAACAACAGAACCGCTGGTGACGGTAAGCGGAACGGTCGACAAAAAGAACATATCGGCCGTATCGATACGCTCCAACTCCTCGCCGGTAAAGACCGTGAACCTTTCTGACGGCCGTTTCTCGGCGGAAATATCTCTTGAGAGAGGAATGAACACGATAACCGTCACGGCCGTGGATCCCGCGGGGAACAGCGCCTCAGCGGCATCTTCGGTACATCTTTCGGCGCCCCCCGATACGGTATTCTTCAAGTTCGACGGCGAGACGGTATCCGACGGGGATTTCGTGGACCCGTCCGCATCCATAAAAATAACGGATGATACGGGCGCGGGCATATCAGGAAGCACGGTAACAATCGACGGAACAAGTGTCGCCTACAATGAGGCCGACGGCGGGGTCGCATCGACAGATATTTCTTCCGGAACGCACACCATAATACTTACGTCCGGCACGAAGACATATTCTCTGTCTTTTCGCACTGATAACGCTTTAAAAATTAATTCGGCGCTTGCCTGCCCTAGTCCTTTCAATCCGTCAACACAGAACACAAGGATAACCTACAACGTTTCCAAAGACAGCGAAATAAGCGCTTATGTTTTCGACCTGAAAGGGTCCCTGGTATGGAAAGAAAGCGCTTCGGCCGGGACCGGCTATAACAACGGGTTCACCTGGAACGGAAAGGCTTTGGACGGCAGGAGCCTGGCCAACGGGCTTTACGTGATAAGGCTTATAGCAAAGGATACATCAGGGAATACTTCAGTTTGTTCGAGCAAAGTGATCCTCATGAGGTAAGGCTCAGGATACTGCCCTCAGTTTTTCTTCTATTTCCCAAGCCAGTTCAAAAGATCTCAGGCTGTCTTTGGCTGACACCCTGGGCTGTTTTATGCCTTTTACGGCTTCGATGAAATCCTTTATCTCTTCTTTTATCGGCTCCGGACCTTCCACAGGTTCAACCACAAAATTCCCGGCACTGTTATGCTTTACGGTTTTCTTGAGCAGGTCCGCTTCGACGGTAAGACCGTCGCATACGGCCTTGATCTTCCTAACTTTTTCAGGCGCGGTCTTATCGGTGGAAAGTATGGCTCTCTCTCCGCCCGGGAACACAACTTCGGCAGCGGCCTTGTTAAAAACGCTGGACGCGATCTTTTCCCCTACTGCCATGACCTTTTTCGGCTGAGTGCTTATCGCCGCCAGAGCGATATCTATGTCGTGTATCATCAGGTCAAATACCGCGCTTACATCATTGGCCCGGTCCACGCGCGGGGCGGATCTTACGGCCTCAAACAGCTTTACGCGCCTGCCGCCCAAGATCTCCAGAAATTTGATGACCACGGGATTAAAGCGTTCTATATAGCCCACAGCCGCTACCGCAGGACTTTCCTGAAGCCTGGCAACTATGCCTCTGGCCTGATCTATCGTCGCGGCAATAGGTTTCTCTATAAGCAGATGCTTGTCGCTGTCCAGGCATTCCATGCAAAGCTCATAATGCATTATGGTCGGAACCGCTATGCTGACCGCATCGGCTGATCTTATAAGTTCCTGCACGGAAGAAAAATACTTAACCCCGTATTTTGATGATACCTCCGAAGCTCTTTGAGCGTCGGTATCGTAGATCCCGGAGAATTCCGTGCCGCTCAGAGAAGCGTAAGCTTTGCAATGAAGCTGACCCATGAAACCCGCGCCTATGACCGCTGTTCTTAACACTTGTAGCTCCTTTTCCCCGGTATTAATGACAGCCCCTGGTATTTATTGCCGACAGAACCGCACCTATGAATCTGGTCCCGGCGCTCTTGAGAAGCGAAAAAGCTTCCGAGACCGTTTTTTTGTCCAGCCTGCCCTCCGGGATGACCATCACCGCAATATCGCATGAAGAAGCGACTTCTACCGCCCCCAGTTTGCCGTCAGCCGCGGGACAATCAACTATTACCGCCGAATATATAGCAGCGAATTTTTTTAAGATGTCCCTGATCTTAGCACGGTCAAAATTCACCAGCGAATTCTCGTACAAAGTGTGGTCCCCGGCGAACAGAACTTCTATGAAAGGGTTCGAGGTCTTCTTCACAAAATTAAAAGCATCCTTGTCCCCGGCAAGGGCTTCGGCAAATCCTTCGGCAGCCGGCTGTGAATATATCTTGCTCTGCATGCCGGACCTTATATCGGCATCTACCAAGAGGACCTTTTCACCGGCTGAAGCGAGATAAAAAGCCATAGCGGCCGCGATGAGAGACCTTCCGCTGTCCTGCGCAGGAGATGAGAAAGCCACCACAGCATGTTCAGCGGGCCCGACAGCTCCCTTTATCTCGGCGCAAAGAGGTTTTAAAAGCGCAAAAAGGCCGTCATATTCGTTGTCCTTGCCTATAAGAACTTCGTTCTTCCTGGAAAAGTCGGGAAGCTCTATAGGAGGCGTCTGCCCGATCAGCATAGTTCCGAGATCGGACCGCACATCCTCGGGACTTTTTATCGTTTGGTCGATATAATCCGCCACGAACACCGATATAAAGCCCGCAAAGACGGCGGCCAGTATAACCGCCAGAAAAGATGCCGGGCCTTTGGAGCGTACAGGCCTGCGTTCGGAACCGGCAAAGGATACTATCTGGACAGGAACCGTGTTCAAAGCTTCCGAAACACGCATATCATTGAGCTTTCCGACAAAGGCAGGATACAGCACGTTATATACCCGCCTGTCCCTGACAAATCCGTACAGTTTCTTTTGCTTATCCGAAAGCTCTTTCAAGTCTTTCTCATGTTTTGATATGGCCTTGTCAAGCACTGTCATTTGTCTGTGAAGCTCCGAGACACGGGCCGAATCATGGCCGAAAAGCCCTCCGGTGGTCGTTCTTTTTATTTCCGCTTCGATCTTCGATCTCTCGACAATGGCGGCAGCATCCTTATCCGCCTTATCGATAAGTCCTTCCGAAAGGCTTTCCTTAGGATGGGCTTTTTTAAAGGCGGCGATATCTTTCTCAAGCTTCTTTTGTTTGTTCTTTAGGGCTTCCATCTCCGAAGCAAGGTATTTTTTCATGTTATCGGATTCTTCTTTTTTTACCTTCTGCACCCATTTTATGTATTGCCTGGCCACGGAATTAGCCAATGCAGAGGCCTCGCCCGGTTTATCCGAAGAAGCAATGATCTCGATCATATCCGCTTCCCATACCGGCTTTACCCTTATCCTGTCAAGTATATTGTCCGCTTTAAGCAGCCCGCCGCTGGCATCGCGCAGGTCCAGCTCTTTGACCACTTCGCTCATAACCGCGCTGCTTTTCAACAGCTCTATCTGCCTTTCCATATCGGCCTTCTTATCAGACAGGGACGTGCCTGAAACGGAAAAGAGTATCTGTTCCCCGGCAAAGCTCTTCGCTACCAGTATCTTGGAAGACGCCGTATAATTATCCCTGAGTATCAGCGAAAAAGCGGCTCCCGCCATCAGAACGGCAAAAAACGCCCTCAAGAAAAGCCGCTTGCGCCTCAGAAGGGCATCCAATATATGTCTTAACTCCATGCCTTTAATACGCCCCTTTCGCGAAAAGAACAACAGGTATCGTTTTCAGCAATATCTTCATATCCTGCCAAAGCGACCAGGACTCGATATAGTAGATATCAAGCTTGACCATATCATCAAAGGATATATCGCTGCGCCCGCTAACCTGCCAGAGACCGGTTATGCCCGGAGCTATACGCAGTCTTTTCCTGTGCCAGGAATTGTAGTTCTTGACCTCGCTTGGAAGAGGAGGCCTTGGCCCGACAAAGCTCATATCCCCTTTTAGCACGTTGAATATCTGCGGCAGTTCATCTATGCTCCATTTGCGCAGGAACTTACCGACCCTCGTGACCCTGGGATCGTTCTTCATTTTGAAGATGAGCCCGTCCGCCTCGTTTTTGTCGGACAATCTTTCGCGCTCGCTCTCGGCATCGGACCTCATGGACCTGAATTTGTACATATCGAATTCCCTGCCCAATACCCCCACCCTTCTCTGAACAAAGAATACGCTTCCCTGAGAATCCAGTTTTATAAGAACAGAGATGAGCGCTATTAAAGGAAGAGCGAATATAAGCAGGAAACAGGAATAAATGATATCGGAAGCCCTTTTCATGAAAGCGTTCAAGCCGTAAAGCTTGATCTCTTTTACCGTGATGAGCGGCACGCCGATCACTTCGTCGGAGCTGACCCTGGATTCTATTATATCCAGCACTCTGGGAACGAACTTGAATTCTGCCTTGTTGAGCTCGCATTTTTCGACGAGGTCCATTATCAGCGAATTTGGAGCGTCAGTGACGGCAAAGATAACGCTGCTTATGCCAAGCTTTACTATCAGGCTTTCCAGATCGTGAGTACCGCCCAGAACGTTCATCCCTTGAGAAGTAAAAGCTCCTGATTCCCCTGGCACGCGGATGAAGCCCGCGATCCTGAGCCCCATTTCCGGATGGCTTTTTATTTTTTGCATCAAAAGGCGCGCTTCCTCGCCTGTCCCTATTATGATGATGTTGGATATCCCTATCCCGCGCTTATAGAGCCATTTCCGCATCACGATGAGAGATATCCTGAAGAAAACTATGAACGCGACGGCGAATATCCAGGCATAAAATATGGTCATCCTCTTGAATATCATATCCCTGTAAAAAAGCGTCATCAGTTCAAAGAACAGCATCCCTATGGTTAGGGCCCCTGCCGCGGTGCCGGCTTCGTCCACTTCGGATCTTTTGGTCCCGGGATCATACAACTTAAAAAAACTGAATATGGCCAGAAGCGTCGCCGTGGCGAAAAGAAGCAGTCTTGAATTCTGGAGCACTATCAGCAAAGGGCTGTCAAAATAACCACGCTTCAGAGAATCCCCGAGAATGAAAGACAGATTTATAGCCAGCACATCAAAAACCACAAGTATAAGATTAAAGAACGCTGACTTTTTCTGCATTATCCGATAGCAGCCTTTCCGTTACCCTGCATGTGCTCTAGAATATACGATCTTATCTTTTCCTTGAACACGCTTTTGTCGAATTTTTCGGCCGATCTTCTTATGCGGACCGGATCGAAAGCCGTCTTCTCAGATTTTAGCACGGCCGCGGCAATTGAAAAAGGAGTCTGTTCATAAAAAAAAGTCCCGTTGTCCCCGGAGACCACCGCGTCAAGCACTCCTCCGGCACCGTAAGCTATCACCGGACGGCCGCATGACATGGCTTCCACGGGAACGATGCCAAAATCCTCAAGGCTGGCAAATACCAGCGCTTT
>CALFCX010000003.1 GCA_937950635.1 uncultured bacterium | reverse complement strand
GATCATGCGTCCCCGCCTTGGTGATGCGGACTTTTACGATGTCTCCGACCCTTACTCCTTGCTTCTTGCTGCTTGCTACTTCAACTCTCCCGTCGATCTCCGGCGCATCCCTGTAAGTTCGGCCTATTACTTTGTATCGGGATCCCCCTCTCCCTCTGGGAGAGGGGCTAGGGGTGAGGGCCTCCACCAGGACATCCATCGTCTTCCCCACAAATCCCTCATTTTTCTTCTTTGATATCTTCTCCTGCAATTTCATCAGCGCTTCAGCTCTTCCGCGCTTCAGCTCTTCCGGCACCTGCCCCTTCATTTTGTATGCCTTCGTCCCCTTTTCTCTGCTATACGGGAACACCCCAACTCTGTCGAATTTCATCTTAGAAATATAGTCTTTCAGGTCTTCAAAGTCTTTTTCCGTTTCCCCGGGAAAGCCTACAATAAATGTCGTCCTGATCGCGACAGAAGACATCTTTTTGCGCAGCTTGGCAATAATGGCTGCAAGATATTCCCTGTCGTATCCTCGATTCATCGCCTTAAGCATCTTATCGCTCGAATGCTGCATCGGAAGATCTATATACTTGAGGATCTTTCGCTCTTTTGCCATAACATCGATAAGCTTGTCCGTAATATGTTTCGGGTGCGTGTACATGATCCTTATCCATCGCACGCCGTTGATCTTTGCCGTCTTTTTGAGTATTTCCGGGAATTTTGGATGTGCCGTTGTATCCTGTGCGACAAAAATTATTTCTTTTACACCTCGGTCGGCGAGATCTTTTACCTCTCTGATCACATCGGCAACTTTTCTTGTCCTCAAGCGCCCTCTTATAGAGGGAATAAGACAGTACGCGCAATTATTGTCACAACCCTCCGATATCTTTACATACGCGGTCCACGGAGGAGTAGCTTTAACCCTGGGAGTATGACAATCATGAAGCTTTATGCTGTTTATAACCCCATCAACATATTTAAGAACCTCTCTCTTTTTCCCCTTTCTAATTTCTAACTTCTTATTTCTCACTTCATACTTTGGCAGGCATCCGGCGATCAGCAGCTGTTTGCAAGCTCCCTTGTTTTTGTATGCCGCCATCTCTTTGATGACATCGAGAGACTCTTTTCTTGCCGAGGAAAGGAACGCGCAGGTATTTATGATTATCACTTCAGCGGAGGCCGGATCAGATGTATAGCTGAATCCTTCTTCCGCCATCTGCCCCATCAAGGCCTCGGAATCCGTTAGATTTTTTGGACACCCTAAGCTGACAATATGAAAAAGTCTGGAATGTGGTATATTGACAACCATAGCTTCCATTATATAATATAGTAAGCGGATAATCCGATTCTCCAAACAGACAAAGAAGAGGAAAAAATTGTGAAAAAGTTTCTAGGAGCAGTAGTAATCTTCGGTCTTGTCATGGCGCCGGTTTTTGCGGTGCAAACAGGCGGTGCCGGAGCGTTAAATCCTGAGGTAGTAAAGGGAGCTTTCACCGCGGAAGCAAATGCCAGTTCGCAAACGCTTGAAGTAACCTCGGGCATCACAAAACTCGGGACCCCAACCTATACCTGGCCAGCTGCGCTCGGACCAGAAAACTCATATCTAAAGGACAGCGGCACAGGGACATTGACATGGGAAGTTATTTCCGGAACTTCCGCCGCCGGAGAGACCGGACAGATACAGTTCAACAGTTCAGACAACTTCGCGGCAAGCGAAAACCTTTCCTGGGACGCGTCGGGAAACAACAAATTGTTCGTAACGGGGACTGTCGAAGCCACATATTTCAGTGGCGACGGCGGTCAGCTCTCAAACGTCACTCCCGCAGGGTCCGCGGGCGGCGACTTAACCGGCACGTATCCTGATCCCAGCATCGCCGCAAACGCCGTCACAACCGCAAAGATCTCCGATGAGGCCGTCACGGGCGGCAAACTTGCTAACCAGATAATCAAAAGCGGAACGCTTGATGACGCGGCATACAGCCTAATCCTTAGCAATGAGGGGACCGGCGAAGACATTGGTATTGGCCCGCTTTTTTCAAGCTATACAAGACTGCAGAATAGCGCGGGAGATTTAACATTGGCTCTTGTATCGCAAAGCGTTCCGGAAGAAGGCGGTATCGCTGGAATAGTGGCTACGAAGTACTTGATGATGAATTCTCCGGGCATCCAGATCGAAACGGATGAATTGGAATTAAGGGGTACGATTTACACCAAAGATCTTTCGCCGTCCCTTTATGTCAAAACGGACGCTTCAAGCAAACTCACCGCCGAGGCGCTGTCCCTTGACGGCGTGTCGCTCGATGAGGGCAAGATCCTCATAGGCGATGGCTCCAATCAAGCTTCCGCGCAATCGGTCTCCGGCAATATCACAATGACATCCACCGGCGTAACCACCATCGCCGCAGACGCCGTCACAACCGCAAAGATCTCCGATGAGGCCGTCACGGGCGGCAAACTTGCTAACCAGATAATCAAAAGCGGAACGCTTGATGACGCGGCATACAGCCTAATCCTTAGCAATGAGGGGACCGGCGAAGACATTGGTATTGGCCCGCTTTTTTCAAGCTATACAAGACTGCAGAATAGCGCGGGAGATTTAACATTGGCTCTTGTATCGCAAAGCGTTCCGGAAGAAGGCGGTATCGCTGGAATAGTGGCTACGAAGTACTTGATGATGAATTCTCCGGGCATCCAGATCGAAACGGATGAATTGGAATTAAGGGGTACGATTTACACCAAAGATCTTTCGCCGTCCCTTTATGTCAAAACGGACGCTTCAAGCAAACTCACCGCCGAGGCAATAGATCTGAGCAGCGGCATGTCCGGCACACTGGGGGTTTTATACGGAGGCACAGGCATCTCTTCTTATCCGCCCAGCGGGGAAATACTGGTTGGGGACGGCCTTGATAATTATTCCCTTAGGCTGATAAGCGGCGATGTTTCAATGAATTATCTCGGAAATGTTGCAATAAACAACGGGGTTGTATCCACATCGCATCTCACCTCAAACTTTGTACTTCCGATCAGCAAAGGAGGTTTGGGAATAACATCCGCACCGATGGGCCCGCAAATATTAGTAGGATATATGAACAGCTACAGCCTGCGCACGGTAAGCGGCGATGTAAGCATGGATTTGGCGGGCAATTTCTATATCGGCAGCGGAAAGATCACGGCGGACAAGCTTGCCTCAAACTTCACTTTGCCGGTAAACCGCGGCGGCACTGGAGCGACAATATATCCAACAGGAGAAATAGTTTTTGGGAACGGCATAAATCCGTTGCAATCTCAATCCGAACTAAGCTGGAATAATACAACCAATACCGTGGTTGTCGGACAAATACCCGATCTCGTAGGCACTACGGATACCGGATTGCTCATCGGTACTGACGATAAGATCACGATCGGCGGGATTACCGGCGGGGCAGACGTCGGAAATGACGCGGCGATAATCCTTGGAGCTACCCGCGGCGGGATTTCTTCTCCGGCAGCTTTGCAAGAAACTGACGGCCTGGGAGGCATCATTTTTGCAGGATATGACGGAGCAGAGGGTCAAATGGGGGCCTATATAGGAGTTGAGGCCACTCAAAACTGGGGAATAGGCGCGAACGGAACATCATTATCCCTGGTAGCAACTAATGACGATGATTCAGGCGGAACCATGCTCTTACTAAATAACGGCACTATTTCGGCACTTGGAAATCTAGGCGTTTTGGGAAGCACCGCAGTCGCGACCACTCTTGAAGTGGCCGGCAGCGTGATATATACCCCCAGCGGCGATCATATAATATCAGGTTCGGGAATAGGCGCCGATCTGCTGGGGAGCAAAGTACTGCTGATAAAGGGCGATTCGGCCCTGACAACTACAAATACGATTGCCGCGGGACAAGACGGACAAATGCTGGTCCTGATAGGCCAGTCCGAATCAGAACTTATAAAATTTACCGGCACCGGCAATCTGAAGCTTTCCGCAAACACCGATTTCACTTTGGGTGAAGGAGACATCATACAATTCATATATGTGGATTCTATAAGCAAATGGGTCGAAATAAGCAGGACGGATAACTAGGAAGAATAAAATGAAAAAACTACTGTTGGCCGCTCTGATTTTGTCTATTTCATCCCCCTGTTTCGCCGTTCCGCTCGGAGGCAAAGGCAGCGACCGCAAAGAGAGCATAAAAGGAAGCATGGAGGTCATAGGAACTTTCTCGGTCATAGGCAAGACCGTATTCAACGGCAAAGATTACACCTGGCCAAAAACAAAAGACATTGTCGCGGAAGGTTCTGTCCTAAAAAATGACGGTAAAGGCGGCCTTATCTGGGACAAAGAAGTCTCCCCTTCCGGAGATGACGGCTCCATCCAGATAAACGAAAAGGGCGCGTTTTCTTCGGACAAAGACCTTGTATGGAATAGTAAAGAAAAGAATGTTTTTGTGGGGGGTGCTCCTGTTTCACTTTTGGGGCATACCCATGCCATGGCCGACCTTAAAGGCATCCTTCCTGTCGCTTCCGGCGGCACCGGCACGGACGACGGTTCCATAAAAGCCACCGGAGAACTTGTATTGTCTGCAGGCGGAGAGAACAAAAACGTTACGATCTCCCCTTCCGGAAGTGGAAGTGTTATTCTGAGCGGTTCAGGCACGGTTTCTAGCGGTCCCGTCAGGTCCGAAAACGGTTTTAACATAAAAGGCACTGACGGCACTGACGGCACTTATACAGTAGTTTCAGATATAAAGCTTGAGAACAATTCTCTTAAGAGAAAAATACGCCAGGTAACAGTATCCGGCGGTATCGTCACGGCAATAAGCGCGGAGAGCGACTGGATGGACGCCGGAAGTATTGTTTTACCGACCTCGGCCCCTCAACCGGCACAACAGTAAGACCCGGAACTCTTTATTACTATTGCCAAAGGTATTATAATCTCCATATAGCATGAACAAACGCCTTCGTCGCCTGAAGTGCAGGATATATTATTTTAACCGCCTGGCCAAAAGGAATAAAATGGCCGTGCTGGGTGCTATAGTAATGGCAACAGCCGCGGTTTCATTCTCTCTTGCCCCGGTAATGATAATAAATCAGATAAGGACCAGTTCTTCATACAGAATGACCGGACGCATGGAATCCACATCCACGCCTTCGGAGCTAACCTCTTCGGCGTACAAGGCGATCGGAGGACTTAAAGAACGCGTCATGGCCGCGGTGTACGGGGATTCGTACATAGTAAAGGGAGGCGAAGTCCCGGCCGGGTCCGACATCTCTACCGTAGGAATAACGGCCGTTGCCCCGTCCTCAGGATACAACTCGGGCGCTCTCAGGACCGAAATAGAAGGTTTTGGGTTCAGGAGCGGAGCTTCGGCCGCGCTATCCATTGCCGGCGAAACCGACATAACGGCAACGGATATTTTTGTTACCTCGTCCTCCAAGATATCGTGTTCATTCGATCTTACAGGCAAAAAACCCGGTGTATGGACGGTCAATGTGACGAATTCCGGAGGCGGCGCCGCGGCCCTTGTAGACGCTTTCGAAATAAAGACGCTGGCAACAAGCGGCGTAATGATAAACTACCCGAATCCTTTCGATCCTCTTACAGCATCAACGACTTTCATCTACGAGCTTGACGCGGATGCCGATTCCACCCTGCTGATCTTCAACATATCCGCCGAACTCGTTTATAAAAGGACGTTCCCTTCAGGCGTGAACGGCGGCAAAGAAGGCACGAACAGCGTTGAATGGAACGGCATCAATTCTTTCGGAGAAATATCGGCCAACGGCGTATATTTCGCTAGGCTCATAGAATCACGCACCGGAAGGATACTTGCCAAAGGAAAGGTCGCGGTGTCAAAATGAATCCTATGAAAAGAACGGCCGTTTTTATAACGTTGATGTCATTGATGTTATCCGGATTATGCTTTGCCGGCACAGGCGCGACAGAGGATATTTCAAAGATCGGCACCGGTTCGAGGCCAATGGGGATGGGAAGAGCTTTTGTTTCTGCCGCCGATGATGTGAATTCAATATTCATGAACCCGGCTGGGCTTGGACGCACGGCCGGATGGCAGGTGACCAGCATGTACACATCGCTTTTTGAGGGTGATCTGAATTATGTGGTCCTTGGAGGTTCCAATCAGCTCTCATTCGGAAAAATGGGACTTGGCATGATATCCACCGGAACGGGACAGATAATATCCCCTTCCCCGTCAGGTGCCTCCTACTTTGACTATTACGACAGGCTTTTTGTTTTAAGCTACGCCAAAAGCGATCCCGTGATAATAGGCAAGAACAAGCTTTATACCGGATTAAGCCTGAAATTCTTCCAAAAAGGTTTTTCCGGTTCGGAGACCAACAGCGGAAGAGGAATGGATATGGACCTGGGCTTTATAATGGACACCGAGTCCGGACTTTCTCTGGGAATGACCGCACAGAACATACTGCCGACATCAATAATCTGGGATACTGGGGCAAACGATTCCATCCCGGCAACGCTGAAAGCCGGAGCATCAAAGAAATTCATGAATGATAAACTTTTGATAGCTCTTGACGGCGACATCCCCGCAGGAAGGGCCGTGCCTCTGACATTCCACGCAGGATGCGAATACTATGCCAATCAATATCTTTCTTTGAGGGCCGGACTCGACCAGAACATCAGCGCTTCATCATCGGTCGTTACAAATATCTCGGCCGGCGTTGGGTTATCGCTACAAAAGATAACCTTTGATTACGCGTACAGACCTTTTTCCGAAAGCGGGATATCGGCATCCCACTTCATCTCGATCTCGTTGCGAAAGTAAAAATGCACAAATGAAAAAGACATTGACAGCCGTCTTGGTATTTGCTGCGGTCTTTTCGGCCCGATGCTCGGCCTCTATAATTCTCCACGGGATATTCCCGTATCAGCCGCCGGAAGCAAGGCCGTTCATCAAAGTAACCGCCTACTCCATAACGGCCGCCTGGGGCACCGGGACCAACGACGCATCCTGCAGGTATGAATGCGAGAACTCCACGGCTTCAGCTTTTCTGCCGCCGTCATCCGGGGCCGTAAGCTGGGAATCCGCGGGGCTTATACCGGGAACTTCTTACGCTTTCAGAGCAAGAGCATGGGACGACAACGCAAGCCCTCCCTCGGCTACGTCCTGGACCGATCTTGGAAGTGTTTTTACGACCGGCAGGATAAAAGTGCAGGGAACGA
>CALFCX010000002.1 GCA_937950635.1 uncultured bacterium | reverse complement strand
GTTCGAGCCTATAGGAGGTTCAGCTCCGAAATACACAGGAAAGAACGTGATAAATCCTCTGGCAGCCATAGGGGCTCTTCAGATGATGCTGGAAAACCTTGGAGAAGACAAAGCCGCCAAAGCCGTTGAGAGGTCTATCATGGCCGCGTGCCTTAAGATGCCGAGCATGGCAGCCGGCAAGATGGGATTCTCTACCACCGAGGTCGGAGATATGGTGGCTGAGGGGATCTAAACGCTATTTTTGCACCGGGGCCGGTTCCGCGGTCAAAAACTCGAACGGGATATGGATCATATCGGTATATGCGGCTCCATCGTCGAATATTCTTAAAAGATCTAATTGAGCGACCGTCTGCGGGCGGCAAACGCTTTCAGGAAGTTTTAAGCCCAGTTTGGCAAAAAGATTCTGAACTTTTTTGTCAGACAACATCAACTTGTGGGTTTTGTGTTCTATGTCAAAAGCATATTGAGTAATAAGAAGGCCTCTCTGGCCGTCTAATCTGTCGGAAAAAAATGAGGCCGTGCTTTGGCTGAAGCCTGCGCACTCCATGTGGTCGGTGGACAGAAAACCGCCTATACCTGACACATCAGATATATTCCTGCCCGGCCGCGCGCTCATTAAAAGTTTGTAATTATTTGCGAGCATATCCAACGCCCTTTGCGCATATTCAGATCCTATACCGGTCACTGCTATTTCTGCGATCTCAAGATCTTTAAGCTGTTGAACCCCGGATGTGCCTATGCGGAACAATTCCATACCGTTTGCCCTGAGACCGGAAAAAACCCTGACCGCGACAATTTCCCCGTCGGCCTGGTAGGTCTGAGGCTTTATATCATTTACACCGGGAGCGTAAATCCTTGTAAATGCGTGAAAACTGCGGTTCAGGGGTCTTGGTCCGAAATCATGTCCGAACATCGCTGTTTGTGAAGTTTTAACTGAGATCATAAGGTACCCCCTTTATATCTTCCGCACGATTCTATATCGTGGGATTTCTTTAATAATTTCACTTGAAATCCGCGGTGCTTTTTGCCGATGAATATACGGATGATTTTTTAATTAAAAAGGAGGACCAAAGATGGCAAGTAACGTAAGAGTCTCGGTGTTCACCCCGGCATCGGTTGTCAAATTCACGGGAGGAGCACATATAAGAGCGTTCACACCAAGAGCTCTTGAAGCTATGCCCGCAAATGTAAGATTAAAAGCCGTCGTTTTAAAAGACCCCTCTATCGAAAGATTCGAACCGGCTATTAGTGTTGCGAATATGACAGGAATCAACGCACGCAAAGCACTGCCCATAATCACCGATGGCTGTGTTGGAAAGCAAAACATAGCTGAATTATTGAGAAATCCGGATTTTCGGAACCACACTGGCATCAGCACAATGCGAAATAATGATTCCGCTGACAGATATCCACATGATGAGACAATTGCTGCAAAACTTGCAAGAATATGTGTTCCGGAGGACGTATTGGAACCGATGAACATTGCCGCTGTTCTGAGGCGTGATATGACTTCTTTTCACGGGGATTTTGCTCTTTCCGTAAAAGAAGGGGCTTGTTACGATGCCTGGAACGGTTTGACTGCGGCATATCTTAGTCACATGGAATATGATCCGATGAGTGCCGGAGCAGCGCTCGGTTCCATTGCGATTTCCATGAAGGGATCTGATATTACTCGTATGCCCCGCACTTTTTTGACGGATGTCGCGCAACTGCTTTATCCCGAAGATAAAAAGTCCACAGCCCAGGTTTTGGTTGCTGCTTTGCAAAAAACAAATCCCGCAGATAAAACGGCGCAGATACGGGCTGTCACGGAAACAACGGATGGTGATATTATAAACTTTGCCTCGAATAACTGGAATGAATGGAGATTAAAACCCGGGAGCGAAGCGAATGCAGATACTGCTGTAGCTACGAGCTTTGCATCGGCCCTTAAGGGAGACCTTCAGCTGTCCAATATAATATCCAACGCGTTTTCTCTCAACGGTAAAAGTTTCCCGAGCCGTGAAGGCTTTGCCGCTGAATTGGTGAATGTAGTAAAGGGTCTGGATGTCGGCTTGCCAGAAAAAATAGACCTTTTGATCAAGATCGCGAACAGAGTAAGATCCGATCAGAGTTTGCCGGAACCCTACAGAACAGTGATCCCCGAAGAACTTATAAGAGAACTGTTGGTAAGCTGATATTTTAAATGTCCGGAATATAACAATGGCGGGTCTTTAAACCCGCCGTTGTTTTTTTAATACCTTCTTATCAATCCCATCACTTTCCCTACCAGCCTGAAATCATGGTCCACTTTTATCGGTGCATAACGTGAATTATACGGTTGGAGCACTACGTGGTCCCTTCTTCTGAAGTATTTTTTCACGGTGGCTTCGTCATCTATCATGGCTACAACAATGTCCCCGTTGTCGGCGGCCTGCTGTGGCTTTACTATTATCATGTCCCCTTCGTTTATCCCGGCGTCTATCATGCTGTCCCCTTTTACCCTTAGTATGAAGCCGTCGCGCATGTTCTTTGCCATGTCCCAGGCAACAGGGATCGTGTCTTCGATATTCTCAACGGCAAGTATAGGTTTTCCGGCGGCCACAGTACCTAC
>CALFCX010000001.1 GCA_937950635.1 uncultured bacterium | reverse complement strand
CAGGCGGAAGGGTCCGGTGCTATCGTAAAAGGTCATCCAATAGAAGAGCCGGAAACGGTAGCGACCGCGATAAGGATAGGCAATCCGGCCAGCTGGAAAAGCGCCGAAGCCGCCGCCAGGGAATCAAGCGGCTCGATAAGAGCGGTTACCGATGAAGAGATACTTGACGCCTATAAGTTCGTCGCCTCTAAAGAAGGCGTTTTCTGCGAACCGGCCTCGGCGGCTTCGATAGCAGGATTATTGAAATACGGGAGCGAGATCCCCAAAAACAACAATGTAGTATGTGTGCTTACGGGACACGGATTGAAAGATCCGGACAACGCAGTAAAGTCCGGCACAAAGCCCGTAGAAGTGCCGTCAAAGATAGAAGATATAGTCAAGATCCTCGGCTACTGATGTCAACCGTATCCATATCTAAATGCTCCTCCTATAGCGAAAAAGACCTGGAAGATGCGTTAAGAGATCTATTGTCCAATATCGGGGGCATAGAGAACTTCGTAAAGCCGGGACAGAAGGTCCTCTTAAAAATAAACGCTCTTATGGAAAGCAGCCCGGAATCCGCAATAATAACGCATCCGGAGTTCACAAAAGCCGTGGCAAAAATGGTCCTGAATGCGGGAGGCACCCCTTTTATCGGGGACAATCCCGGGAACGCCGGTTCCAATCCTGTAAAAGCCGTGGAAAACATGGGATATGGAAAGATCGCGGATGAACTCGGCATAGAGATAGTAAACCTGCAGAAGAACGGCGTAAAGACCTTTGTTCCGAAGATCGGCGACCCCCGCGTGCCTATCCATGTGTCAAGGTCGGTATTCGAATACGACGTCGTGATCAACCTTCCCAAACTGAAGACGCATATGCTCATGCTGTATACAGGCGCCGTAAAGAACATGTTCGGGACCGTACCCGGGTTCAACAAATCAAAACTTCATTTTGTCCTTCCCGATCCGAAACAATTTTCAAGGACCATAGTAGAGATCTACTCTATAACAAAACCTTCTCTGACCATAATGGATGCGGTAACGGCAATGGAAGGTAACGGCCCGTCAGGCGGCACTCCGAGAAATACCGGCCTGATCCTTGCATCGAGCGACGGAGTTGCCCTGGACGCCGTAGCAGCGGAAATAACCGGCTTCAAGAGCAATAGCATACTTACCACCTCAATAGCAGGAAAGCATGCTATAGGAGAGAGTTCTTTGAAGAATATAGAAGTGCGCGGAGCAAGCATAGAAGAAATACGGGTCCCCGGTTTCAAAAGGCCTTTATCATCATATAATTTCCTGAAAGTTTTGCCGGGCTTCCTTTATTCGCTGGCCAAACCTTTATTGAATATGGCAAGAATAATGCCTATAATAGACGCAGAAAAATGCAGGGCGTGTCTTGCCTGCGTAAAGAACTGTCCGGCGCAATGCATACAGATAAGGAAAGGGGAAATGTACAAGATAGACCGAAAAAAATGCATAATGTGCTTCTGCTGCCATGAATTGTGCCCGTATAAAGCAATAAGCCTGAAAAGATCCGCATTGGCAAGGATATTATTTAGATGAGCGATCAGACTTTCGACATAGTCATTACTTCGAACAGTCCGGGAGAGCTTTATTCCCTGGTCAGGCCTGTGATCAGATCGCTGCATCGTAATATTCCCGGGGTCAGGATCATACTCGTCATAACTCCCTGCCAATACGCAAGCGGACGCGAAATAGAGGTCGCAAGGTCATTTTCGGAGATATACGAGATAGTTTTTCCTCAGGAATTCAGAAAATGGATAACGAACGACAGGCCGCCTAAAGGCCTTTCTTTTTCAAAAAAAGGCGTTGTCCTTTTCATGGGAGGAGATCTCCTGCATGGAGCGCTCATCTCAAAAAAACTGGGGTTCCCGGCATACGCTTACACCATGAACCGGATCTCATGGGTAAAAAATTACTCGATATTCTTCGTGCCCGACAAAAAAATGGCGGAAAAAGCCTCAAAAAAAAGAGTGCCTCCCGAAAAGATAAAGATCGTCGGGGATCTTATGATAGACGCGGCCCTCGGCGAACGATCTTCCGCTGAAGAGAAAGACGCCCCTTCCATAACATTCATGCCGGGAAGCAGGCCCGCACATATCAAGTTCCTTGCGCCGTTCTTCCTCAGGACAGCCGATCTTATAAGATCAAGGAACGGTAAAATAAAGTTCGCTTTCGGGCTTTCTCCGTACGCAAGCGTTCTAAAACTCGAAGAATTCCTCTCCGGGAAAAAAATGGGAAGAACGGAGATCAGAGAAGGCGCGGCCGGCAGGCTCGTGTCGAAGAACGGAAAGAAATATATCATCTCGGAAAAAGGCACCGAGGTACTTATTATAGAGAACAATCCTTATAAGGCTATGGCGGCCGCCGATCTTATCGTCACCATACCCGGCACCAATACCGCAGAAGCCGCCGCTATGGGAAAACCAATGCTTGTGGCCGTTCCTTTCAACAAACCGGAAGCCTATATACTGGACGGCCTCATAGGGATCATCGGAAATGCTCCGGTAATAGGGAAATACGTGAAAAAAGCCGCCATAAAAGTGCTCAACAGGACCGTAAAGTTCATTGCGCTGCCGAACCGAAAAGCGGACGAGATGATAGTACCCGAAATGCGCGGCAATCTGACGGCCGAAGATGTGGCAAAAAAAGCCGTCGAGCTGCTGGAAGATCCGGAACTATTGTCGCTCACCGGTAAAAAGCTGAAGAAAGCCATGGGGCTCCCCGGAGCGGCCCAAAAAATAGCCGAGGAAATAGCCGGGCTGACATAAGACTTTATCCGCAAAGTGCTATAATTATCCTTGATGGAACTGTTCCTTCGGCTCATAAAATATATCAAACCCTACAAAAAAGAGCTCATACTGGCGCTGGTCTGCATGCTGGTCTTTTCTGTGTGCAACATAGCGGTAATGCCTCTTGTGAGCAATCTGTCATCGGCCGTGGGGGCAAGGAATTTCACGTCTATCAATATCCTGATAGGAGCCACTCTCGCTCTTTTTCTGATAAAGGGGCTTTTCCAGTACGGACAGGGCTATCTGGCATCTTTCATAGGACAAAGGGTGGTCACGGATATGCGGGTACAGGTATTCAAACACCTTCAGGACCTCTCGCTTGATTTTTACGCAAAATGGAAGACCGGCGAGATAATGTCACGCACGATAAACGACATAGCCAATATCCAGCTTGCAATAGTGGTGATCGCGACCGAAATAATCCCCCAGCTCCTGACGCTTTTCGGCGTTCTTGGATATCTATTGCTCCTCAACTGGAGATTGACCGCCGTAGCCCTTCTTATAACTCCTGTTTTTGTCTATACTATCGACCAATTCGGAAGACAGATGAGGGAAATAGGACGGAACGCCCAGAAAAAGGTGGCAGATATTTCCGCACTCCTTCAGGAGACCATAACCGGGGCAAGGATAGTCAAGTCATTTTCAATGGAAGCTCATGAGATAAAAAGATTCAATACCGAGGCCGAACACAGTTTCGGCTGGTCGATGAAAGAAGCCCAGGTGGACACGACACAGCGCCCGATAATGGGGTTCCTGCAGGTCCTGGCGATAGTGGCCGTTATATGGTTCGGCTGCTTTGAAGTGATCGCGGGACGGCTTAACCCGTCTGATCTCATAGCGTTCTTTGCCGGGGCTTTTTTGCTCATAGACCCGATAATCGTCATTTCCAAGATAAACACCACCATACAAAAGGCTCTAGCTTCCTGTGAAAGGGTCTTTGAGGTAATAGATATAGCGCCTTCGGTACGGGAGAAAAGCAACGCCGAAGAACTGCCCCCAATAAGAGGCTCGGTTGAATTCAACAATGTAAGTTTCTCATATGAACCGGGAGAGGAAGTACTGTCCGACATCAACCTGAAAGCAGAGCCTGGACAGACCATAGCGCTGGTCGGCCCGTCAGGCGCCGGAAAGACCACTTTTATCAACCTGATACCCCGTTTTTACGATCCGCAAAAAGGGAATATCCTGATAGACGGCTTTGACACAAAGAACGTAAGCCTTCTCAGCCTTAGGAAACAAATAGGCATGGTCCCGCAGGAAACGGT